>NZ_JAYKTS010000006.1:28798-180972 GCF_037024155.1 Bacillus sp. 2205SS5-2 | reverse complement strand
ATCTATAAGTGATAGCCGAAGCCATCTTTCAACATCTCGCCATGAAGCGAAATGAATTATCCGGTATTAGCTCCGGTTTCCCGGAGTTATCCCAGTCTTAAAGGTAGGTTGCCCACGTGTTACTCACCCGTCCGCCGCTAACAACGAGGAGCAAGCTCCTCATTGTTCGCTCGACTTGCATGTATTAGGCACGCCGCCAGCGTTCGTCCTGAGCCAGGATCAAACTCTCCATAAAAGTTAAGTTTGACTTGCTCATAAAACATTTTGTAAGAATCTATGTTCTTAATTTTAAATTTAACGTTGACGTTTCGTCTTTTCAGTTTTCAAAGTTCAATCATCGTCTCTGTGAGGCGACTTTATTAATTTAACACATCCTCATTATAAAGTCAACCACTTTTTTAAAGACATTTTTTCTCTTTTTTCAAAAGTAAGTAAGTTGTCTTGAGGACGGATATAAATATACCACGCCTCCAAAATGATTGCAATATAATTTTATAATTTTTTTCAAAATCTATTAATTCACTATCATGTTTTGATTCCTCCTTTCATATTTCTAATAATAAGTCATAAAATCGAAAGGGGATCGCTAAATGCTAACACTACTAGCTTTTTACGTATCATTTTCCACCGCCGTTTACTTATTTTCATTCTCTTATATAGAAGCACTCAAAATCTTTAGTTCTTCAGAAAAGGTTTACGGTGGTACATTTATTTTTGCAACCACAATGGCTCTTGTCTTTTCTACCGCATGCACTTGGTTTGTCTAGCCACCATCAATTCTATCAGAATAATACCTACTCATCCTAACCCAACTAAGACGCCACCCCCCGATATTTTAGAGGTTGGAACTTATAGTTTTTTCAAATTCAGACTAAAGGAGCTCCTTTTCCAGAATACTCGAAAGTCAATTTTGTATTGTATCTCAAAGTAGTTATTTGTAAAGGTTATGTCTCTTAGAGTAAGCGTGGAATCTTCTAGTGTGAGACTTCATGTCTTTACCTAACGAGAAATTTCCCAATTCTACTAAAAGGAAGAAATTTCTCATTATACCTTATTACCTATTATTTCTTAGTATCTGGAGCAAAAAAATTCACAAACACTCCATGACGGCGACCCCACCACATCTACCATGAATAAATCCGCATTAATCCCAATAGTGGTTATGACTGATTTATTATGTATAAGCTAAATGCTTTTGCTCCGCCTAAGTATTCCTTTAACACTCTCTTTATCTGAAATGAATAGCTAATATTAAACTGTAAGAGTGAAAATGAAACTTTCCATTCTATTAAGCTAAATCCTGCAAAATTTATTGTTTTTTGTACCAGCCTATAAACTGATACCAAGCTTGGTTCGGGATCATCTAATCGTAATTTTCTTGAATGTAACCTCTGCATAAATAAATTTTAACCCAAAATGATGGATCAATAGCAATAGTGAATACGAAAAAATCCTTCTATTAAACCGACTCACTTCTTTCAACAATTCAGCTTATGCTGATGATGCGTTTTTTCTTTTCATCTTATTTTCATTAAGTAGAAATAAGAAAATTCCAATCATAATAATCCCACCACCTATAACCTGATAAGGCGTTACCACCTCACCCAATAGTAGGTATGCTAAGAGTGAAGCACCTATCGGCTCTATGAGAATGACCATTGAAATGGTGGACGTACTAATCCATTTTAATGACCAATTAAACAAGGTATGACCTAAAAGAGTCGGAATAAGAGCAAGGAGCACAAAATACAACCACTCTATCTTAGGTAAAGAAATATAATTTTCACCTTTAATCCAAACATATATAAACAGCACTAAACTACTGATACTGTAAACAACATATGTATAGGTGACGAGAGAAAGACGCCTTCTTACATTTTGACCAAATAACAAATAGGCGGTTATTAGAGCACAAGCCATTAACGCAAGAATATCTCCCCATAACGCTAAGCCACTAATACGAAAATCTCCCCAACTAATCAGGACACTTCCACACAATGCTAGCCCACCTGCTAATATGGCTTTTACACTTAACTTCTCATTAAAAAAAATATACGTTCCAATAAAGGCAAATAGTGGCTGCAATGTGACAAGCACGGTCGAACTTGCGACTGACGTGTAGTTCAGCGACTCAAACCAAAGTATAAAGTGAAACGCTAAAAAAATACCGGATACAATAGAAAACACCCAATCTCTTTTGGTAATCTTTTTCAATTCTTGTCTAAACTTCAACCAAAATAAAGGGGACATTAATATGACTGTGAAAAATAACCGATAAAATGCAATAACTCCCGCTTCAGCAGTTGATAGTTTAACGAATATTGCTGAAGTAGATACAGCAATAACCCCAATCCACAGAGCTAGATAAGGCTTCATTTTTTGTTTTTCCATTAGTTACTCCTCTCCATTTTAAGAAATTCAATATAGTAAGACTTTCATCAAATTTACACTATTCTGATGATTAGTTACAACAATTCCCCTTGGCCCTCTCCTCTAACTGTATCACCTCAATAATAAAGGAGATTTTAGAATTTTTTCTTTTGATATTTATTTGAAAATAATCTTTCAAAAAGGCTGTTTTTTCAAAGATTGTTGCTTGTCGCACGAGTCTATAAGCTGTTATATAGCTTTGTTTTGGGCATCTTTTCATCTATTTTTGATGAATACAAACAACAAAATGAAGGATGGAATCTAATATTAGATGAAATAACAACAATGTATGCGAAAAGACCCACAAAAACTATGAGAAAGAAAGGGGCTTAATATCGATATGATGGATATGATAGATATTGAAATCATAATTAAGTTATGTTTATCCGCCCTTTTTGGGTTGCTCATCGGCTTTGAAAGAGAACTAAAAAGAAAGCCTATCGGCATTAAAACTTGTCTGGTTATGTCCACAGTTAGTTGTTTATTGACTATTATTTCTATCGAATCAGCGTATTCATTTCCAGCTAATGCCGATGTTAACATCACAATGGATCCCCTTCGCTTAGCCTCTCAAATCGTTTCAGGTATTGGATTTTTAGGTGCGGGAGTTATTCTTCACCGAAGTAATGAAAGTATCTCCGGTTTAACAACAGCCGCCTTAATTTGGGGAGCTGCAAGCTTAGGCATCGCTGTCGGAGCAGGCTTTTACACTGCAGCGTTAACTGTTGTATTAATAATTATTTTTGGAATTCAGATTTTACCCATGATTTTAAATCGCTTAGGCCCCAAAAAATTGAGTGAGAAGGAAATACTTTTAAAAATTACACTTTTTGATCAAACAGAAATACAGAGAGTGATCAACTCCCTTGAAGAGGAAGAAATTCATATCATTCACACTAGAATAAAGGATATGAAAAATGGTTCCCATTTACTCGAACTAAGAGTGTCAGTGAATCACCAAAAGAATTC
Organism: Bacillus sp. 2205SS5-2; assembly: GCF_037024155.1. Taxonomy (NCBI): domain Bacteria; kingdom Bacillati; phylum Bacillota; class Bacilli; order Caryophanales; family Bacillaceae; genus Bacillus; species Bacillus spongicola. The sequence continues at coordinate 177,573 of NZ_JAYKTS010000006.1, read as the reverse complement.
AACAAATGTATATCACATCGCCAGTAACATTGCGGGAGTGAAAGGAGTAGAGACAAAAAGTTTTTAGCAAACTGTCTTTAATGGAATGTCCTTTTTTTAAGGCTCTTTTCGCATACTTTGTTGTTCTAGCATACGAAAACGGATGGAAACACGCTATTCTTCCCTCATTTCGTGTTAAAAAAGTTGCGAAAAGATGCCCGAAGTCAATCCCCATCATAATAGGAGGGCTCATTCGAAAAACCGCAATCTTTGCGAATACAGCCTTTTTTAAAGAAGGCTGTTTTTGCAAAGTTTATGGTTTTTCGAATCAGTTGATCATCTATGATAGAGCTTTGTTTCGGGCATCATTTCGTCTATTTTCGAGAGAAATCAACCATCAAATAAAGGAGCAAAGAATTGCATGGAACAATGGTATGATCAATTAAAAAAATGGCAAAATACCAATCAACTTTTATTTGTTGAGTATGTGGTAATTAGGATGGGGACATCATCTTTTTCCGGGCGCTTACTCGATTTCCCACCCTCATCAAACACCTTTCTTTTTTACAACGATGATACTAAGTCGGTCTTGAGCCTAGCAGTAAGTCAAATTGATAAGATCGAACCTTTCCATCATCATCCATAAGGGACTTTATTTTCACTGATGAATTTCCGTTCAGAGTATCACTCCTTAAAAGTCATTTCCAAACAAAAATACCTCGTAATTTACGAGGTAAGGAGTGAGATATATTCAAACCGATTGCCGATGATGTCCCAGTGACAGTAAAATGATAATTTGATTAAACACTTTTTGTGGGAATGCCTATACGTGGAAAGTATTTAACTTGGATAGTGAGCGTTGAGATAGGGGCGTTTTGTTGTATAGTATTGTTTTCTTCGTCACTTATCGGCTGTTTGCCATACTCAAATTTCATATAATTTAAAACACAGTATCCAGACTGGACCCTTGTCTACATTTTAGCTTTTACGACTAAATGCACGAATGAAATGCAAGTCGAATTATACATTTAGTGTTCATAGAATAAGATAAGGAAATGAGTCATAGGTAGCTAATCGCCATCTTATAGAGGTGCTCCTACCAAACATACTCAAGTACTTATTTATCTGTTGACTTATCGATCGATTACAAAACTAAAAGATCTACACGTTTTTTTTCCTTCAAGATTTTGATTAGGAAGTACTTCATCGATAAACTGGTTTAATACACTAGCAACACGATCTTCTTTGCGAACAACATATAAATACTGGACAAGTTCACAGATTTTTTTTGTTTGAGCAAGATTTATTTCACTATCATAATTTTTAACAATAGCAAATATTTGTTTAAAATCATCATCGTTATATATACCACTATCCACTCTCGCTTTTAATTTCACTACTTTATTTTTTTCCATTTCACTCAATATTGTTCTACCCAACTTCAAAACCCCCTATTTACCGAATCATTTAATCTCTAGTAACAACATACTATATACACCATTACACAAACATTACAAAACCCCCATTTCGAATAAAATGAGGGTTTTGTATTGCTTTTTATCGAAATATGAGATGAACTAATTATTTTGAATTGATTCCCTCTTTTCTTCGTAATACTCAATTTCCTTATCTTTTTTTTCACACACAAGTAGATAAATCATTTGATCATAATACAATTCTTCAGTAGGATGCAATTTTATTAGCAGCTTTAATATATCGATAGATTGCTCTGGTGTAATATCAAAATCCAATAATTCTTCACAAATTTCAACTATTTTTGATTCAAACGATGATCGCGCTTCCAACATCCACTCATCGTAAAAGCTAGGAAACAACGGATCAGGTAAGCTGCTTATTAAGTCAATAATGGCATGAACATGTTGTTCAATATGATCGTAAGTTCCTACTTTTCTAAACCATTCTAACCATTCTAAATAATCGACTTTTGTCCGGACAACTAAAGAGACTCCCTCTCGTTCAATTAATAAATAATTATCTATTTCTTCTCCGGTATGTTCTTCTATCAACGATTTGATATGATTCAGCGAAACTCGAAGCTGATTTCTAGCTTTATTTAATTCTAGATCTGGCCAGAATGTATCAAATAGTTGCTCTCTCGTCACATTATTATGGATAGCAATATAACTAAACAACTGCTTTGCTTTTCGCTGATTCCATTTACCATTTAGAGATTTCCCATCAATTTTCACGTCAAACGGAGACACGACGGAAACCTCAATCAATTTTTTGCTCATTAGTTGGTGAACAGCGGCTTCAAGGATAAATTGTAAATCATCCGCTAATTTTTCTCCAAATACAGTTTTCGGAGGCTGTATATTGTTTTCACCAATCACCTTTTCTACAAAGTCACGAACCCAATGAGCAAGAAGGTCTGCCTGATCCATCATAATGGCATTTGAAGAATTGGGAACGATTAGAAAACGGTCCTTATTTAAATATTTCATATCCAATAGATGAAGTTTTGGTGGGTAGATTGGGTCATATTCTCCGACAATATTACAGATTGGAACCGAGATTGAGTTAAATGTTTTTGCGGTGTAGTTAAGAACACTTTCACCGCATAATTTGTAAAATTTTATATATGCATCTTCATTCACTGTCTCGTACATATTCTTAACATTTGAAATTTTTTTCTCATCTTTATAATAAAATAAACTATTCACTAAAATATCTACTAAATCATTTTTCTCTTTCATGAACATCTTCATCCGCCTCGAGAGCTCTTTCTCTCCGAGTTCTTGCGGATAGAATATAGGCGTTGAAATTAAAACTAGTGATTTCAGATAAGGCTTTCCCGCCGAAGCTAACTCTAGACCAAAATTCCCACCTCCACCGTATCCAACAAAATGAATCATTGAAATATGAAGTTCATCGAGAATACTTTCAAGCTCTCTACTCAAAAACTCCCAGGTCCATTTGGTCAAACGATAGTCTTTTTGATTCGATCCATGCCCTGGGAGATTATATCGAAGAACATGAAAATACGGTTGAAGTAATTTAACTGTTGATGTCCAAATATTCATATCCAACCCTAAACCATGTACAAGTAAAATCGTCTCAGCATCCTTATTTTCACAAGGGTGATAGTCATAATAAATTGGACGATTATTATCTAATAACGTAATCGGCATTTGTATCTCTCCTACTAAAATTCCCTATTAGTAATCATAGCGTGAACCGATTCCAAATGATAGAAGAAAATGAACAAAATTAAACTAGACTCATATATAGTCAATTTAATCAACATTATTTATCCCTAAAAAAAGTCATTAATATACACTTTGATGGAAATTAATAAAGGGTGGCATAATAGATTTAAGAGAAATTAGTAATAAGGAGCTTGTTATGAATCCTCTTTCTGATTATGAACAAAAATTAATTGAAATCACTCAAAACAGAGTGCACAACTACCAGTTAACTCATGAAGCTTGGTTTGATTATGTTCTATTCACTCCGATGTGGTGGCTGTTGATTGCGATTACGATCTTCCCTTGGATTGTTTGGTACTACCTAAAACCTAAATTAGAGTATGCTCGACTTTTATACGGGACTTTTTTCGTGATAGTGATTGCTTCAATAATGGATTACATAGGAATCGCGACCGGAGCATGGTATTACCGTTACCCCTTAGCCCCTTTCACTCCTGAATGCATCCCATGGGATATTACAGTCGTCCCAGTCAGTTTATTATTCTTTTTACAGGTAAAAAAGGGTGTTCATCCGTTTCTGAAAGCAGTTATATGGGGAGGAGGAGCAGCTTTTATTGGCGAACCTTTTTTAGAATGGATAGCCTTCTATCAGCCCCTTAAATGGAATAGTTTTTATTCCTTCTTTATTTATGTAGCACTTTATATGACTGCTCACTTTTTTGCATTTAAAAATAGCGGATTTGAAAAATGTGAAGTGCATCCTCAACGATAAGAAACCTTTTCTATTTAATAAAGTCGCAATAGTATTTATATACTTATTTAACAGGACAAGATGCTTCTCTGTATTCCTCATTAACATTTTTTTAAGGCTCTATACGTATACATTGTTGCTATTTCACCTAATTTTAGATTCCATCCTTCATTTTGTTGTTTATATTCAACAAAAAACAGACGAAAAGGACCCCAAAGCAAAGCTACCTAACAGTTTATAGACTGATTCGACAAGCAACAACCTTTGAGAAAACAGCCTTTCCTATTGAAAAATTCTTCATTTCTAGATAAAAAGGAAGAAATCAATTTAAAAAACCTACTGCCTGTTTTTTCTTTGTGTCAAGAGCTACAAAGTATACGAAATGAGTCTTGAGAAAACAGCCTAATTTAAACAGAAAGGATGGGAATTCCAATGAACTCCCATCCTTTCTTAAGATAATTTCTAACTAAATTTCATATCAAATATGTCATCGAGCAGAAAAATCATCAATATCGCGATGATTTAATACACATCTTGTTTTGGCTTACGCACCAAACTCATAATACCAGCAATCAAGAATAAAAGCGCTGGTAACCAACCAAAGAGTAAGGTCATCAGAGCAATGATGACCGCTCCGATAATCAACAAAATTCCAGCCAATTTAGGTTTTTTATTGCCTTTTAAACTAAAAATCGCAATAAGTCCTATTACAAGTCCAATGACCCCAGCTGCAACGATAACCCAACCAGCACCCCCAATCATTTCAATAAATTGAGTTGGGTTCACATCTGCCAAATCTGGGTCTGTTGTGAACTCAGCTTCTATGTCGGCAAGAACCTGTTCGTTTTGCAATAAAAGAGCAAAAAACCCCCCCGCAAAAGCCATTAATACACTGGTAATTACCCCAATAACGGATAAAACAATTTCTACTGTTCTTTTCACTTACCTGTCCCCCTTTAGGATGTTCACTACAACTATAGATACGTATGATCGACGGAAAGGTTTCAATTTCTGCCATCCTTTACGGAAAATCACCCTGTATCAGTTCCTTCTTATTTTGATCATAAACAAGAAAGAAATATTGTAATCTTTGTACCAAATACAATATACCAAATTTCCCATTCAGTTTCAGCAGAAAATTCAATATTTTTCAAATTTATGACATTATTATGAGCTAAACTATTCGATATCCTAAAAAGCTTTTGTGATGGTGAATATACTCTCTCTCATATGGAACATTTCAGGAAAACCCACTCTTCCTTCCAATTTTACTTTCTCTGGTTTGATTGCTTAATCGTATTCTAATCCCATGAAATAAACGAATAGATTCCTACAAAAAAACTCAGCATTAATGCTGAGTTTTTTGTCTCATCTGAAAAACATCAATCGTTTGTTGCAACTCTTCAGCTAAATCAGATAAAGAATGTGCAGATGAAGAAATTTCTTCCATAGCCGCAAGCTGTTCTTGACTTCCGGCCGAGCTTTCTTGACTCGCTTGAACGCTTGTCTCAGCTATTTCTTTCACATTATTAATTGAATCAACAATATGCTCGCTTACCATTGTCATTTGCAAAACGGCTGCAGATACCTCCTCTACTCTTGTTGAAACATCTGTGATGGAATGATCGATAAGTGCAAAAGCCTGATCTACTTGTTTTGAAAAAGTAATACCGTGTTCCACCTGTTCTGTCCCAGCATTCATGGACAAAATGGCCTTTTTCGTCTCAGCTTGAATATTTTCAATCATATTTGTGATCTTTTCCGCTGCATTACGTGAACCTTCTGCTAATTTTCTTACCTCATCCGCAACAACGGCAAAACCTTTCCCATGCTCCCCTGCTCTCGCCGCTTCAATCGCTGCATTTAGGGCGAGCAAATTCGTTTGATCCGCAATGGTTGTAATGACCTCTGTTATACTCCCAATCTCCGAAGACTTCACACCTAATATCTCGATGATTTGTGACGTGTCATCGACATTTTTTGAAATTAAATTCATTTGCTTTACTACATTTTCAACATTAGCTGAGCCTTTTTGAGTAGATCGTATCGATTCTTCAGTACGCTGAGACATCTCAGAAGCTTTTGAAGCGATCTCATTGATACCTGTTGACAATTGATTCACTGCAACCGAGACATCATTGATGCTTTGTAACTGTTGCTCGGCTCCTGCAGCTGAATTTTGAGCTAATGCTGACAGATGATCGGTAGCTTTCACGGTTTGATCCGCACTCGCATTAAATTCTTCTCCTGAAGCTGCCACTTGGTGAGTAGCTGAACGAACCGTCGAAATGGTTCCATTTAAATCTTCAACCATTCGATTTAAGGAGGTCACCATCTCTCCAATTTCGTCACGATTTTTAATATTTATTTTATCCACTGCCAAATTTCCAGCAGCTACTTCCTTCAATACTCTAGTCACTCTTCTAATCGGCGTAGCAATGAGTCTTGTCATGATAATGACAATAACAATTCCAGCTATGGTGGCTAAAACCATAAAGAACATCGTATTGGTTCTCGCTTGTTGAAAACTTGTTGAAACTGCTTCCTTTGAAGAAACGATTGAGTTTTCATTGATTTCAACAATTTTGGCGATATTTGCTTCAATGCTCGTGATGGTGATTTGCGCTTCTTGTTGTAAGCGATTAATCGTAATCATGTTATATTCCCCTTGGTTAAGAACCTGATCTACAATTGTAATCGACTTATCTCGATGCGCGGTAAGATTAGAAAATAATTGCTGTTCTTTCTCATTATCAATATATTGTTGATAATGATCATATAACTCATCAAAACGCTTCTTATTTTCTTCTAATTGTCCTGAAAATTTCTTCATATCTACATTATGATTGGCTCGTAATGCATTTGTATATTCAAGTAAAATACCATAGGTTAATTCATGCGCCCCCTTAATTTCTAGGACTGATTCAATTGCAGGAAATTCATTTTCCGTCATTGAATTGACCGACGTACTCACTCGATTCATTTGCATAAGATTGAAAGCATTTCCGACTAGCATTAAAAATAAAATAATAATAAATCCCGTTATAATTTTCTTCCTTATGCTCATGTTGATTCGAAGCTTTTTGAATTTCTTCACCTTAAACTCCCCCAATTCTCCAGCGATATTGATGTTATCTTTATTTTAGCTGATATTCAGGCAGATGTTCAGAATTTTTTATAAAAAAACAAAAATTTCGCGTTATATCGTGGAAATTCTATCTTTTCACTTACATGGTTTTAGCAAATAGACACATATAGCTTGAATCAAACAAAAAGAATATTCTAATAATCAGGCAAAAAAATTTTATATGTTAAAATACCCCTACATTTACATTTTAAGGGCAAACCAATCGAAAGGTTGGGACGCAAAGCTATAGGGGCTACTCTAATTGGAACGCCAGCCAGCTGCTTCACATTTACTGTGTTGCCTTCATTCCTATAGGCATTTTTTTCTATTTTATTGGTGGTCCGCATGAAATTTTTTATGAATTTAAAATTTAGAAGAAAGATCATTTTACTAGTTTTATTTTTTACCGTCATTCCGCTTATCATCACGACCTGGATTAGCTACAAACAAACCTATGGCGGCATAAAGGACTTAACATTTACAGACCTAAACTATATGGTGGGCTTACAAGCAGACACCCTATCCAATTACACTGAAACGATAAATTCAGGCAATGAAAATCAAACCACTATCGCAAAGCTCGTTAGCGGCATAAAAGAAAAATACTACGAACCAAATGGGATGACTGGATATGCATTTATATTAGATGAAGCCGGAAATGTTATTCATCACCCTAATCCTGATACAATCGGAACCAGTTTAATTCAACACAGCTTTGTTGAAGAGATGGTAACTAAGAAGACAGGATTTATTGAATATGATTGGGATGGCGGCAAGAAGGTGATTGCCTTCAAGGAGCTTCCGAACGGTTGGGTTCTAGGAGTGGGGAGTTACCTACACGATATTATGCAGCCTGCTACGAATATTTTCAAAACGCTAATACTTATAACCATTATTGTAGTTATCCTAACATTCATTATCATCATTCCCGTTACCTACTATATCTTGAGACCGTTTAATCAGCTAACGTCCGGAATGAATCGTTTTAAAGAAGGGGATTTAACGGTCTGGCTTCCGGTTCACTCAAATGACGAAATCGGGCAAATGAAAATAATTTTTAATGAAATGACTAGTCATTTCCATATCATTACAAAAACCATCCAAAATTCCTCTGATAAACTATTACAATCGTCAGAAGAGCTGATGGCAAGTGCTGAAGAAAATACAGTAGTCGCTGACAATATCATGGTTAACATTCAAGATATTTCTTCAAGTGCAGAAGCACAAACAAAGCTTTCAGACGCAAATCATTCAACGATTCTATCGACTAACGAAACAATCCAGCAAATAAAAGAGAAGATCAATGAAACAAATTCCTATTCCATTGAATCGAAGCAACAAGTCGAGAGTGGACATCAATCCGTCCAACAAGTGTCAACAGAAATGTATAGTATACCAACCACCATAAAAGATACAGAAAAGATAATGGACAACCTAGAACATCACTCACAAAATATTGCGGTTGTCACACGTCAAATTGAAGAAATTTCTGAACAAACGAATCTTCTCGCACTAAACGCAGCAATCGAGGCTGCTCGTGCAGGAGAGCATGGGAAGGGATTTGCTGTCGTGGCTGATGAAGTCCGCCGATTAGCCGAGCAAGCCAAAAATTCTTCTGGTGAAATCGCAAGCATCCTTCATACCGTTACGAATGAAATAAGCACTGTCAGCTCTTCGGTTAACTCGTCTTCACATGCCGTTGATCGTGGCTTAAATGTTGTCCATCAAACAGCCGAGACATTCACCAATATTTCAAAGGTATTCACTTTATTCACAGATAATTTTAAGACTATCCTTTTCTCTATTGACCAAATTGCCTCAGAATCTGAAACAGTCGCTCGGCACACACAAGGCATGGCCCAAATGGTGAGGGAAACGGCAGCCTCTACTGTTCAAGTGTCAGCAAGTCAAGAAGAAATGACTTCTTCTATGGAACAAATCAGCTCTTCCACCCAAACGTTGACCGCAATGGCTCAAGAATTACGTTCAATTGTTGATCAATTCCATATTGAGTAGAAGAGTACATAAAAAAAGAGGGAGGCACTTAGTACCTCCCTTCTTCTATCAACTCTTTAATTTCTACTTAAAAATAAAACAGACTCCTTAAATAGGAGTCTGTTTTTGCAAAGGCTAATTATGCTTTTTGAACGTTAGCAGCTTGTGGTCCGCGTGCGCCTTGTTCTACTTCGAAAGATACTTCTTGACCTTCTTCAAGAGTTTTGAAACCTTCGCCTTGGATAGCTGAGAAATGTACGAATACGTCTTCTCCACCTTCAACTTCGATGAAGCCGAATCCTTTTTCTGCATTAAACCATTTTACTTTACCGTTTTCCATATTTGTTGCCTCCTAGTGCGTGTTACACACAATGTATTACTATTCTTGCTCTAAATGATATCCAGGCGAAAAGTATCATTTTCTTCCCATATCTACCGAACAAAAATAATTACTAATAAGGATAACAGATAGATTTTCAAATAGCAAGTGTTCTAGCATACTAGAATTTCGTTTGACATAACTAGTTAATTTTCAACAATTTTCGCATCCGCACTACTGACGATTCTGCTTTCCCTACTATAAAAGTTGATACTACTATAGGTTTATAGCAGTCTCGACTATTTGTCCTAGTTACAAGCGAAAGTCATCGGTAGAAAAATTTGTCAGTTTAAAGGTTGAACTTTAGTTTTCTTTTAAATAGGCTGTTTTCGCAAAGATTGTGGCTTTTTGAATAAGAAGGAATCCTTTGACTTGTATGACTTCGTGCTCTTTTCCTAATGAAAAATTCTTCAGCCTATCCTCAAAAAACTGTCCTAGCTAATTGACTTAGTAAGAATTTAGTAGAAGACAGACGATTTTTAATACAATCCAACTTCCGCTTCCAATGCCCCTCCTGTAATCAAGTAATAGAACTGTCGTGCCTCCTCCCCGTACAATCTGGCTACTTTTTCTTGACTTGCTTGATATCGATAAATCGACAAAGTCTGATTTTGATGGATAGAGATTTCATATTCATTCATGATAAAATCCATTCCGATAACTAACCCATTATTATTAGACCAGCGTTGTCTTTCAAGAATATCCTGAACCAAAGTACGTTCATGTGGAGTATCAATGATTTTCACGATTTCTCCTTTATCAATGTTTGGAACATTTCTTTTGACCAAGAAAATTTGTTCGTTTCCTTCTTTAAATATACTCAAATGATAAAACGACGCATAGACGGCAAACAAAAGAAAGGATAACAGGATTAAGCTTAATAAAGAGAAAGCAAATCTTCTTACAAGCCTTTTCTTCAAACTCAATCCATCATAGGAAACTACAGTATTTTGTAATTGTGCATCCATAAGCTGTTTCTTTTCTGTACTGAGACTTTGCAATGGCAACGATTTTAAACGAGCGTCAATCTCATCATTGTGTTTCTCAATATGCTTCATCTTCTCTACCTCCTAATTCCTTCCTTAATAAAATCTTTGCTCGATGATACGTTATTCTTACCTTATTTTCGTTCCATTTGAGAACTGAAGCCGTTTCAGAGACGGATAAATCCTTAATTCCGCGTAAAATCACCACATCTCGATACGTCGGTTTCAAAGAAATGATAGCCTGATAGATTTCATTTTGACTCTCATTTTTGCTCCATATTGTTTCTGGAGTGTTAGTATCACTTGGCTCCTGAATAGAATCGAAAGAAGTCCACTTCTTCCATTTTCTTTTTCTCATTTCATCTACCGCTACATTTCGCGCTATGGTGAAGAGCCATGTTTTCGGACTAGAATTACCATTAAAATAATCTATCCCTTTTATTGCCTTAATAAATACCTCCTGTACTAAGTCCTCCACCTCAGTAGTTCCCATTCGATATAACAGGAAATGATAGACGTCATCACTGTATAAGTGAAACCACTCCGAAATTTTCTCCTCCCTATCCATACCATTCTCCTCTTTATTTAGTTCTACTAATTAGACGTTTATAACAAAAAGAAATTTCATTTTTCTAGGCTGTTTTCTCAACTTAATATAATCCATTAAAAGGAGAGGTCCCGGAGCATCATTTAGACTATTTTCGAACGAAATTCATACGAAAAGATCCTTAAAAAAACTATGAAGTATCTATAGAGTTTTTAATGATTACAACAGCATCTATGAACAAGATTATGAGTAAGACTTTAAATATCGCTGACAATTGTTGAAGAAAAAAAGCATTCGATTTACACCCTGCCAAATTACAAGGAATTTTTTACCTATAGGGGATTTATCTTTCCTTTTTGCGCACGACTTTCTCCCTTTTGTGCACCACTTCCGATGATTTGCGCACCACTTTTCCCTTTTATGCACGACTACATATCACCAGTAGAATCCCACTATTGCTTTCTGCTTAGAGGATTTGCCTATCATGATAAACATATTCAACTTATCATTGCTCACGAGTTTTTTCATTTAACACATCATATGCAATGTCAAATTTCAGGGATATAGTAGACTGGATCAATCATACATTTTCCTGATACATGAAGGAATCGATGTTGATTCTCCCTCAAAAATAGTTCAACCAGATTCATTTGAATATTTTGCTTTTGAAGAAGATAAAGAGTGGATTCTGTTCATTCAAAAAATGAATCTCAGTTTGCCCAAATGCAGAGACAAATAAAAAAACATCCGATTACTCGGATGCATACTTGATGATGCCGTGTACATAGACGGAATATTCACGGGGAATATATTCTCTTAACTTAATTTTACCTTCTTTTTCTAATTCAGCGACCATTTCTTCAATAGCTAGTGCATCCTTCGAAGTCGATGCAGGAATTTCAACTGAAAAAAAATTCCCACGATTAGCATGTTGTAGATTTTTCAATAATTTTTCTTTATTCATTGGGTCACCCCTTCACTACGTTATGTATTCTTTTCGACTTAAACGCCCTGAATCCCTTCAATAGTTGCAAATTGTTTTAAAAATATTACACATTCGCTTAAAAAATCTGCTATAGTATGATGATTTTCATTTCAGTTTGTATAAGATATGAACTTCTCGTTCAATCAAACGGGATATTCCAGCCGACTACCGAGCAGCTGACTCTTTCTAAGGCGCAGAGAATTTCTTGGGAGAATTCGATTTCAAGATGCTTTTAATAATATTTATTAATTTTTATTTGCTTTCAATTCCATTAACTGTTACAATAAAGAAGAATTATTTTTGTTCGGTGTAAAGGATAGTATAAGCATATGACTTTTCTTCTTGATGATCACTTTGGGCAAGGATAGTAACACATTGTGTGGGTAACACACTAGGAGGAAACATATTATGGAACAAGGTACAGTAAAATGGTTTAACGCAGAAAAAGGATTTGGATTTATCGAGCGCGAAGGTGGAGAAGATGTATTCGTACATTTCTCAGCTATCCAGTCTGAAGGTTTCAAATCATTAGACGAAGGTCAAAAAGTTACTTTCGACGTTGAGCAAGGTGCTCGTGGAGCGCAAGCTGCTAACGTTCAAAAAGCGTAATAACTATTATGCAAAAAAACAGACCCTTTTATAAGGGTCTGTTTTTTTATAGGCTACAAATAGAAAGTTGCCTAGCTTGAAGTTATAAGCCTATCCGTCCATTAGGTCAATGAACAACTTCCGATCAGCTCCTACTACATGTCGCTAATATGCGGTCGCCGCCAGCGAGCTTTTCGTATACCTTATTGCTATTTAGTCTAATTTTAGATAGAACCTCTCTTTTTTCTGTTGATTCACATCAAAAATAAACGACATAATCCCCCGAAACAAAGCAATATTCCCATCTATTGACCGGTGAAAAGCTGCACTCTTTGCGAAAATAGCCATTAAATTTTTACTAGAAATGCGAAGTGGCTCTTCCTGAGATGGCATTTGACACGAGCTTCAAGGTAATTTTACAGGTCTTTCTTCACGAGGAAATTTCTACTCGGATTTACACCATAAAAAGCAGACTAATAATCATTAGTCTGCTTTTGGGTTCATGTATAGTATTGTTTTTTCTCGATGTGAGAACCAACACTAATGAAGTGAGTACATTGATGCAATATTAGCCTTTTTGTACGTTAGTTGCTTGTGGTCCACGCTGACCTTGTTCTACTTCAAAAGTCACATCTTCGCCTTCTTCTAGCGATTTGTACCCCTCACTCTGAATGGCTGAAAAATGCACAAATACGTCATCTCCACCATCACGTTCAATAAATCCAAATCCTTTTTCACTGTTAAACCACTTAACTTTACCACGTTCCATTTTTTGTTGCCTCCTAGCATTATTACAATTTGCAATTGTTGTTGCTCTTATATTTTACCCACTTTACCCTTACTCTAATCCAATAATCACATAAAAAAAGCTGTTTTCGAATAGATTGTGGTTTTTTGAAAAAGTCCTCCTATCGTTATGGAGAATGACTTCGGGCGTCTTTTCGCACTATTTTTCACACAAAATGAGGAAAGAAAAGAGTTCTCTATCCGTTTTTACATGCTAGAACAGCTTATGCGAAAAGAGCATAAAAAAAACCTCTCATTGAGAACTAATTTTCTAGATCCAAGAGAAGGTATTCCTATATAAGAGTAAGTTTGATTTTACGATTGAATCACATACTTTGATTTAATAATTGAGAAGCTTGGTCTTCAGTGATACCTCTACTTACTTCTAATTCTCCTACAAAAAGCTTTCGTGCACTGTCTAACATTTGTTTTTCACTAGAATTTAATGTTTTACCTTTCTGTATACGCAATAAATCACGTACGACCTCAGCTCCCTCTTTGAATTTACCTGACTTGACCTTATCGGAGTTGATTTTGTATCGCTCTTTCCATGACAAAGAAGAATCTGACTCTCCATTGTGATAAATCTCTAACACATCTTCCGTTGAAAGCTTGTCCGTGACCAAACGAATATTAGAATTGGCAATCTTATCTTTAGGAATTAGCACCTGCATATCATTTTTAGGAATTCTAATCACGTAATACTCCCGTATTTTCCCCTGTATTTCTTTCTCTTCTAATCCTTCGATAACCCCTGCACCGTGCATAGGGTATATAATATGACTGCCAACTTCAAATAATTGTTCCAAATAGGACACCTCCATATATAATACTCTTATCATAGCACTACATTCATTTTTTAGCAAATTTACTATAATATCATTAATAAAATATATCTGTCAATAGTTTTTATCTAAAAAAACAAAAAAAAAAAAAGAATTAGTTGTTTACATACCCGTAAATCTTTATTTAAAGCAGTAAAAACCATCTTACAAATTGTAATTTTCTTCATAAAAAATCCATGTACAAAGAAAAACCCTTGCTTTCGCAAAGGTTTCCATCGATGGAGCATAGCGGGATCGAACCGCTGACCTCTTCGCTGCCAGCGAAGCGCTCTCCCAGCTGAGCTAATGCCCCGTATTCAAAATATTGGACTAGTTATTATTATACTGATTTCATGAAAAAATTCAATACTTATTGAGAATTTTTTGTAACATTTTTGTTAGGTAATCGTCTACTTGACAAATAAACTGTTTTTTAGAGTGATGGGAGGAATGAATATGCGAAAGACTATTTGGGTCCTTAGTTCGATTATTCTCTTGATTTCGATGGCCGTTTGGATCTATTTTCAACCTGATAAACTAACCCTTCAGGCTAAAACGTCTCTTGAGGAAGATGGTATGGTGGTGCTCCAAAATCAAATATGGGAGATTGATTTTTCTAGTAGCGTGGATGAACTTAGCTTAACCGAACGTTCTATATACGCAACAAATGAACAGGGGGAAAATGTACCAGTTTCCCTTGAACTCGTTGAGAATGGAAAGAAGTTAATAGTATTTCCTCCCGAGAATGGCTATGACTTAGAAAGTAATTTATATACACTGCATATTACGAATGCTGTAAAATCGATATCCGGAAGCAACCTAGAAGATGAAATAGAAATTCCCTTTAACGTTATGCCTGAATTACCGACCATTAAATCGGAACAAGTCTTAAAAAACTACTTTCTACCGGCACTGAAAAAGCAAAGAAGTCAACAACAACAATTTTTTAAAGAAGATACTACCATGCAAAGGGCAGAAGCTCAAACTTCTTCAGCAGATGAGTCCTCTAATGAGAGTGGAAACAACTATTCCGAGACCAACAATCAAGTCCAAGGTGTAGATGAAGCGGATATCGTTAAAACCGATGGTAATTATATATATCAGCTCGCCAATCAATCCTTAGTCATTACCGACACACACGATCCCCAAAATTTATCGATTGCTTCGAAAACCTCGTTTGATAACGGCTTTTCGGCTAGAGAATTATTTTTAGACGGAGATATATTAGTTGTAATTGGAGATCGGTGGGAGATGCAAGAACAGGAAGTTATCGCTCAATCCTCTAGTTCTATGCCCGATGATCGAATGCACTTTAACGGAATGACCTATGCCTACCTTTATGACGTATCGAACCGAAGTGAGCCAACATTAATGAGAGAAATCGGTTTAGAAGGTAATTATGTTACCTCTAGAAAAATAAATGGCTATGTCTATCTCGTGGCTCAGCAGTATCCAAACTTTTGGTTACTGGAAGAAAAAGAAGAAATCGATTTACGCCCAAGATTCTTTGATTCAGAACAAGGCAGTACAGTACAAACAATTGATTATTCAAATATAAAATATTTCCCTGGGTCTGAAGAAACCAATATCACACTTCTAACAGCCATCAATATTAAAGAACCACAAGTTAAAGTAAACATCGAAACGTATTTAGGTAGTGGCCACGAGGTGTATATGTCCCGTGACAATCTGTATCTTTCTATTCCAAAATACACTGATGTTTCTGATGGACATATGCAATCCCCAGATACAGAAATTTACAAATTCGCTGTCCGTGGAATGAACATTCATTTTGTCAGTAAAGGAAAGATAAATGGAACGATATTAAATCAGTTTAGCATGGATGAACGAGACGGACACTTGCGAGTGGCGACTACAAAAGGCTTAGCTTGGAAGGAAGGTGATCCTTCTACTAATCATCTCTATATCTTAGATGAAAATATGAAGCAAGTAGGAGCAGTCGAGAATTTAGCCAAAGGAGAACGCATTTATTCCGTTCGTTTTATGGAAGGGAAAGCGTATGTCGTCACTTTCAAACAGGTGGATCCTCTTTTCGTCATTGATGTGAGTGACCCTAAGGCGCCCACCGTTCTTGGTGAATTAAAAATTCCCGGTTTCAGTACGTACTTGCACCCTTACGATGAAAATCACTTAATTGGTTTCGGGTTTGAAACTACCCTCGTTAAAGATGACAAACAGCTTAATAGTCCACCTAGAGTGTTAACTGGAGGAATGAAAATTTCTTTATTTGATATTACTGACTTCCAAAATCCAAAAGAGCAAGCAACCGAAGTAATCGGTGGAAGAGGTACGTATTCTTATATGCTTCATGACCATAAAGCACTACTTCACCACAAAAAGAATGACTTATTCGCCTTCCCGGTTTCTGTCTATCATGAAAAAGAAGGCTCTCTTTATGAGCAAGAACTCGATTATCAAGGCGCGCTCGTATACGAAATTTCTCCTACTAAAGGCATCAAACAACAGGCTACACTAACTTTTAATGATCAGCGATTAGATGGAGGACCGGAGAAAGATATGTATGAAAACTGGGAAAACGAAATTCAGCGTTTACTCTATATTAACGATGATTTATTCACTCTTTCCTCTTCAAAAATCGGTTCGTATGATCTCGCTACCTTTGAAGAGCAGGATATTCTCGAATTGGATATTAAATAAAATGACAGAAGTAGGTAACCATTAGTCTCTATCCAGCACACATCGGCACTCACATGAAAGACAGAATAGCAAGTACGTAAAAAGCTCAGGGGATCTGAGCTTTTTCTTGTTGTGAAGACCATTTCATTTACGTATTTTGCTTAAGAGTTTTCCTGATAATCAATTTAGAATGGTTCAATTTTCAGATCTAACCTAGTCAACCTGCTCCCTTATAAATGTGGATATGAATTGTTAAATTTGTACATTATGATCAATAATTTCGATGAGACGTTGAGTTTTTTCTGATGATACACTCTCCGATAATCTCGCAGCCGCAATAATGGGTGCCCATTGAAAAATTTCATCTCTAGATAAACCGCTCTTCTCACAATAAAGACGTAGATACATTTCAGCCAATTCTAAGGAAACCTGAGAGTACAAAAGATATGTTCGATATACATCAGCACGTAAATCTCCTGCACTTGAATCAACCCAATCGATAACACTAACTTTACTCTCGAACATAATTAAGTTAAATAAATGATAATCCCCATGACAGAGTCTTTCCTCAAACGATATTAATTCCATTTTTTTAATTAAAATCGATTTAATTTTACTATCTAACAAAGGGGCATTTTCTACTTGCCGACTTATTTTATCAGACATGAATTCAATAGAATTGGCTTCAATTTGATGAATTTTCCGTTGTATGTCAACAGATAGGTTCATATAATATTCTGTTTCGCCCCTGTTATTAATGACTAAGTCACCTATTGTTCTTCCTTTTACATACTCCATGATGATCACTTGCTTATTATCTATTCTTGTTACATCGAATACTTCCGGCACAGCCAGTCCACACGAATAGGCATATTTTTGTTTATACGCCTCCTTTTGGGATTCCATATCCGATAACGCTTCATTAAATACTTTATAAATCTTGTTATTATAAAGGTACACCTTTGCTGTATTTCCTACTGCAACCGGGCTACCTAATTCCACTCACTCTCACTCCCTATATTTGTTTATACTAGCTTTTTCCGAAATAGGACTCTATCTTGATTTGGTCCATCATAGTCGTGAATGACAGTTTTTTCATCAACTTCTTTATTTCCTTGCTCTATTTCAAATCCCATTTTTTCATAAAAACCAACGGATACTTTATTTATCGAACAAGTAATCAAACTGACATTTTTTCTACTGTACTTCTTAATCACATCATAAAATCGACTATAAAGCTTCTTACTATTGTTTCACCCTCGAAAATCGGATGCACCTCAATAAAATGGGTATATGTTCATCAGATTTCGACTGAGAGAGGATACCTATTAAGAAGCCAACAATTTCTTCATCTTCTTCAGCTATAAAGCTTGTTTAAGTGAAATGCACAATAAAGAGCTTCGGTAACCTCTCCGCCATTATTCTTCCACTCCAACACATGTTTATCAATGGTGAAATAGTATCCTAATTAGAATTCTTCACTAAACGAATCTCCACCATTAACACCTCCCCGTACAAAGCTATTTTTCATTTTAGGTACCACTGCCTTGAGCTCCAGTAAGTCATCTATCACCAAATCAGCCTGAGCTAGTTCATCTTCTCTTGCGAAATCAAAATTACATCCAATTGCAATTAGACCATTATCTTTAGCTGCATTAATATCAGATAGACGATCACCGACTACTGCCCCTTTTTCAATAGCATATTTTTTGATTATGGTCTGAATTAAGTCTCCTTTATCCAACGTTTGTATTTGTTGAATACTAAATGTTTCAGTAACCCATTTGTCCAAATGATAATAATTCACAATCGCTTTCAAATATTCCACCAAACCATTACTCGCGATGTAAATCGAATAATTATTTTCATTTAAATAACTGAAAACATCTTCTACATTCGGATAAAGAGCTCCTTTCCCTTTCTTAATATTCTCAATTAAGCTTTCAAGAAAATAAGCATCCGTTTGTTCTCTTGTCTCAATTGAATGATTTGGCAATAACACTTCCCATACTGTAGGTAATGGAACACCCATTATTTCGCGGTATTTTTTTATAGGCGTTTCTGCGTCCCATTTACCAATCGACCTTAAATAACTAAACGTATCATCTAGAGATAATTCTAAGATTTTATCTGTTTGAAATAGCGTTCCATCCATATCAAAAATCAATGATTGTTTCATTGCTTTCTCTCCCTTTTCACTACGATAGAATAACTTAACCTTACCTACCTACATTTAACTAACCTATCCTTACACAAAATAATTTAAATTCCCTATTTATATTAACATTAAATTCCACTCTTTTGTTAGCCATATCAAAGATCGTTCCAACTAACCGTTAGCTCAGCATAGTTTTTAAAGGGATTTCAATAAATATAAGTACTTTCACATTCATTGTTGCAATTAAAATTCGATGGTATCCTCTATTTAGTAAGTGATTCCCTTCAAAAGCTATGAAAAAGATGCTCCTTAATCCATAAAAAAAGAGAGTATTGCTAAGCGAATTACCTCTCTTTTTTCACTATTTTCTCCCAAAAACGAAACGGCATAGTTGAATGAGCCCTTTTTTATTTTCTTACGATTGTTATGTAATAATAGCTGTTCGTCCATAATGAGAGAGACTGGAGGAACAAGAGATGATGCCCTTTTACCATATGTTTCTACGTTGGCCACTCGTTTGGCGAATCTTAATTATTGCTTTAGTAGTGATTTTTTTATTTGGGATTTCCATTCATTTTGTCGAGCCAGACACCTTCCCCTCCATCATTGACGGCCTCTGGTGGGCGATTATTACTGCTTCTACTGTAGGTTATGGAGATTTATATCCTGTCACCTTAAAAGGACGCTTCCTAGGTGTACTGTTAATCTTATTGGGTGCCGGGTTTTTAAGCACCTATTTTGTCTCTTTAGCGGCTACAGCCGTTACTACTCAGAATGCACATTTACAAGGAAAAGGAGCTCATAAATTGAAGAATCATGTCGTCATCGTCGGTTGGAATGAACGAGCAAAAGAATTGATTGAACAAATCTCTTCTCTTCGTCGTACTGTTGAAATTGTTTTAATTGATGAGACTTTACAAGAAAATCCTTCAAAAAATCATCATCTTCATTTCATTAAAGGAAAACCTTATCAAGATGGTATTTTATTAAAGGCGAGTATCCGAGAAGCTGACATCGTTATCATTACAGCCGATCAAAATAAAACAGAAGGCCATGCCGATATGGGATCGATCCTAACGTTACTCGCTATTAAAGGGTTGCAACCCACACTCTACTGTGTAATTGAAATATTAACGGAGGAACAAGTCATTAATGCGAATCGAGCAGGTGCCAACGAAGTCATTCAATCCAATAAACAAACTAGCTACGTCATGATGAATAGTGTCGTCTCTCATGGCATGAGTGCTGCGATTTTAACCATGTTAGATCAACTAAAAGGAAGTAAAGTACAACTAATACCAGCTCCCATTGAATGGCATGGCAAAACCTTTCAAGAGCTTAGTGCCCTTTTATTATCTGAACGCACACTCTTATTGGGAATTAAAAAAGGAGAAGAAACGATTGTGAATCCTCCCCTTCAAGAAAAAATATTTCCTGGTAATGAACTATTCGTCCTTTGTGATTAGTGCAATAATACGTCTTCCACTTCTTTTAAGTGCTGCTTCCCTACCTCTATCAGTTCTTCTGGGAAGTTTGCATCCTTGTCTTGAGGCTCAGAGAATTGATTAAATGTTCCAGAAAATGCTCCGGCATCAGCATGATCATCTAGTCCTCGCTGATAATCGTGAGAAAGCAAAAAGGGTGTCCCAATTTCTACTGTCACTCCCTTAGAATCCAGCTGGCCATCTACCGCAACGAATGGGAGACGCAAAAATTGATACCCCTCATCATCATCTATTTTATAATCAAAATATCCATGATCATAATCCCAATTTCCACCAATGGAATAGCCAAGAGGTTTTAAGTTTTCTTCAAGGTTATAGAGTTGAAAGGATTGACCCGCTAACTTCGATGGAATTTCTATCATACCGACATCTCCTTCCCTTTTTGCTTAGTTTCTCCTTTAAGAAATAATATCATGCGGCCAACTTGACCTATATAAGATTCACTTTAGCAAGAAGGCAACAACCTTAAGAGATGAAGGGATAATCTAAAATTTCTCACAAGACTTTTTTTCCAATGGCTCATTCCGTGAGCTTCGTTGCTCCTGTCACAAGAAAACCAGGCCGAACGATTTTTTCGTGTGTGCTTTCTTGCTTTTTTCTAGAAATGAAATCACCCCCAAAGCGAAGCGGTTCATTGACTATGAAATCCAATAACAATGCCCCTACGAAAAGATCCCTAAATAAAAAGAAATGTGGTTTTCAAGAAACCACACTTCTTCCAACTATTATTTAGGCTTTTTTTTGCAAAGTTTGTAACTTCTCGTACCGGCCTATGAACTGTCATCTACTTTTGTTTTTGGGCATCTGTTCGTCTATTTTTGATAGAAATCAGCAGCAAAATCAACAAAGTAAATGAAAAGGACCATTATTTAAGTCGTTTTTCAAGTTCCGCTTTCTTTTCTTCAAAGCCAGGTTTTCCTAATAGCGCGAACATATTTACTTTATATGCTTCTACGCCTGGTTGATCAAAAGGATTCACCCCTAATAAATAGCCGCTCATCGCACATGCTTTCTCAAAGAAGTAAACAAGATAACCGAATGTGTAGGCGTCCATTTTAGGAATTTCAACAATTAAGTTAGGCACTCCCCCATCGGTATGAGCAAGTAATGTTCCTTGAAACGCCTTATTGTTAACAAAATCAACCGTTTCGCCCGCAAGATAGTTTAACCCATCTAGATCACTATCCGCCTTTTCAATCGTTAACTCATGGCGAGGTGTTTCCACTTTAATAACTGTTTCAAACAGGTCACGTCGACCTTCTTGAACATATTGGCCTAATGAGTGTAAGTCAGTTGAAAAGTTAGCAGAAGAAGGGAATATGCCTTTTTGGTCTTTTCCTTCACTTTCACCAAATAACTGCTTCCACCACTCAGAGAAATATTGCAAACCAGGTTCATAATTAATCAGCATTTCAATGGTTTTGCCTTTATTGTATAAAACATTACGAACAGCAGCATATTGGTAAGCGAGATTTTCTTCTAGCTCAGATCCACTAAAAGCTTCCCTAGCATCTGCTGCTCCTTTCATCATCGCATCAATATCAACACCACTCACAGCGATTGGCAATAATCCAACAGCCGTTAATACGGAATAGCGTCCACCTATGTCATCAGGTACAACAAATGATTCAAATCCTTCTTCTGAAGCCAACGTTTTTAGCGCTCCTTTGGATTTGTCGGTTGTCGCATAAATCCGTCCTCTTGCTTCCTCTTTGCCGTACTTCTCTTCTAGTAGCTTTCGGAATATACGGAACGCAATCGCAGGCTCAGTTGTTGTTCCAGATTTAGAAATGACATTGATTGAAAAATCTCTGTCTGCTAAGAGATCCATTAAATCCTTCATATATGTGGAACTAATATTATTTCCAACAAACAACACTTGAGGTGTCCCACGTTTTTCTCCTGGAAGTGTGTTGTAGAAGCTATGGTTCAACATTTCGATTGCTGCACGTGCTCCTAAATAGGAACCACCGATTCCAATGACCAGTAGAACCTCAGTATCGCTTTTGATTTTTTCAGCTGATTTTACGATGCGTGAAAATTCATCTTTGTCATAGTTTACTGGAAGGTCCACCCACCCTAAAAAATCACTACCTGCTCCCGTTTGTTCATGTAAAGAGTGGTGCGCTACTTTGACTGCGTCTCGTAAGTATGTAAGTTCATGTTCCCCAAAGAAGGGCAATGCATTTGAATAATCAAATCGAATATGAGTCATCATTCATTCCTCCTATAATAGTTTATCCTCTTACACTTTATCGAATGACTGAGGGATAATCAAGGAACCTCTGTAGATGTAAGCGTATGCAGTGTGAATTTTTTCTAACAGTTAACTTGATTATAGATCAAAACTGACTTTCTTCTACAGATAAGCAAAGAAACACATCGACAATCCTGACATTCGACATGTTTCTTCACTCTTTTCTTTATTTCATTCTTTGAAAAAATCAAGGCAGGAACAAAATGTTAAAGAGAAGGGAGAATTTTAAAGGGATGCACGTAAAATTGCTAGTACATCTTCCTTATTTAATGGGTTAAAGTTTCCAAAATCTCCATATACAATAGTTTTTTCCGCCATTACATCTAGCTTGCTATCATCGATGTCATAATCAGCTAGTCTGGTCGGTGCGCCGAGAGAACTCCAGAATTCGCGCAGCTTGTTAATTCCTTCTATACCCATTTCTTTTTCTGTTTTCCCTTTAGAATCGACATTGAAAACACGCTCTGCTAATTGAGCAAATCGAGCCGGATTGACATCAAGATTATGCTTCATCCAGTTAGGGAATAAAATCGCAAGTCCTCCTGCATGAGGAATATCATAAACGGCCGACACGGCATGTTCAATATTATGACTTGCCCAGTCACCACGATACCCCATTTGCAACATCCCATTTAATGCAATCGTTCCTGAATAAAGAATAGTCTCGCGAAGCTGATAGTCGTCAGGATTCTCCAAGAGTTGAGGACCTACCTCAATAACTGTTTGGAGTACCGATTCACATAAGCGATCTTGCAAAGCTGTGTTCGTACTGTTGTGGAAGTATTGCTCTAGTACATGCGTCATCATATCCACCATACCGTACATCGTATGATCTTTTGGAACGGAGAACGTATTTTTCGGTTCTAAAATTGAAAACTTTGGAAAGACTAGGGGACTACCCCAACCGAATTTTTCATTTGTTTCCCAATTTGTAATCACACTTCCAGCATTCATTTCAGATCCTGTCGCTGCCAATGTTAGAACGGTTCCAAACGGAATTGCATTCTGAGGGACCGCTTTTCTTGTAATAAAATCCCAAACATCTCCGTCATATTTTGCACCCACAGCGATTGCTTTCGTGCAATCAATAACACTGCCTCCACCTACTGCTAATAGGAATTGAATACCTTCTGCTTTACAAATCTCAATCCCTTTTTGAACAGTCGTTAAACGGGGATTGGGTTCTACACCTGCTAATTCAAATATTTCGGAATCGATTTCATTTAAATATGTAATGACCCGCTCATATAGGCCGTTACGTTTTATACTTCCACCACCATAAACAACCAAAACTTTTTTCCCGAATTGAGGAACTTCATTTTTTAATTGCTCTAATTGGTTATCACCAAAAATTAATTTAGTGGGGTTAAAGAATGTAAAATTATCCATGTAAACTCCTCCTTCATCTTTCATCATTATTGACCACTGAGATAGCTTTTGCAAAAAGTTTGCTTCAAACTCTTAGTGAAGTGAAAATTTTAAAAAGGTTGTGTCCAGCTCCAGGCGCCACCGGCTCGAGGTCATAAGTCAAGCCCTGTCATGAGGCATAAAGCGCCTCAGGCCAGTCCTCGCCTTATGCTGGTCGCCGGTAACGGGCGCCTTTCGCTTTTCAGGTTTAAGCATTGGTATATTTTCATTTATTCTTCACACACTAACAATGAACCAATCCATAAGGAGGAATTCATATGAGTGTTATTCAGCGGATTGCTTTGGTTCTAACGATTATAGGAGCTGTGAACTGGGGGATCGTTGGGTTTTTCCAATTTGATTTGGTTGCAGCTATTTTTG
Organism: Bacillus sp. 2205SS5-2; assembly: GCF_037024155.1. Lineage (NCBI taxonomy): Bacteria > Bacillati > Bacillota > Bacilli > Caryophanales > Bacillaceae > Bacillus > Bacillus spongicola. The sequence goes on along the minus strand of NZ_JAYKTS010000006.1, from coordinate 153,090 downwards.
GAGGACAGGGAGGGGCCATTTCTCGTATCATCTATGGACTTGTAGGTGTAGCTGGCCTCATTAACTTAGGGCTTATCTTCATGCCCTCAGAAGAAGTGGAAACAGAACCAGAAGCGACGCCAACTCGCTTTTAATATATCTCTGACTCAGCGATTTCGGTTATTTAAGCAAACCTAATCCAGAGAGCTCTCTTACTTTCGGCACTCAAAATGAAAAAAGTATTCACTGCGCAAGAAGTATTACTTCGAAGAGAAATGAAATAGATCTTCCGTTATGTTACTCTTCATTGTTAGGAGAGGTTTTTCCGCAAAATTCATTGCTTTTCGAACCAATCTAATAACTGTTAGATAGCTTTGCTTCATGGCATCTTTTGCCTATTTTTGATAAATAGTAACAACACAATGAAGGGTTGAATCAAAATTAGTTGATACAGCAACAATGGATAAGAAAAGACCGAGGTAAAACAATAATAGCTAGAAAAATGGGTGGCCAGTGCCACCCATTTATTATCCTAATAATTTTTTTATAATCTTTAAGCCGTATTTTGCATTTGGATATCGAAACGAAAAATCGAATTTAGTGGTCTGCTTTAACACACTTTTATAATGAGAAAAAGTCTCGAAACTGCTCTCTCCATGATAATTTCCGATCCCACTCTCTCCTACTCCACCAAATGGCAGATAAGGTGTGGCAATATGCATGATTGTGTCATTAATGCAACCACCACCATACGAAATTTCGGATATAATTTTCTTCTCTACTTGTTTATTGTTGGAGAACAAATAGAGGGCTAAGGGTTTCGGGCGACTATTCACAAAGGAAACTACTTCGTCTAAATCCTCGAACGTTAGCACCGGAAAAACGGGACCGAAAATCTCTTCTTTCATCACAGGTACATCCATATTTTCCGGAATAAGCATCGTCGGTTCAATCTTTTGAAGCTCTTCATCAACCGCCCCACCAAAAATAATTTCTCCGTTTGTTAAATATGATTCCACCCGCTTAAAGTGGCGGTCGTTTACAATTTTCCCGTAGTTTTCATTGTTAATGGGTTGATCTCCGTAAAATTTCTGTACGGTATTTTTATATTCTTGAATAAAGTCATTCTTCACATTCTTGTGAACAAAAAGATAATCTGGCGCAATACAAGTTTGACCCGCATTGGTTAATTTTCCGAAGGCGACTCGTTTAGCCGCTAACGGAATATCTGCATCCTCGTGTACAATGCAAGGACTTTTCCCTCCTAACTCTAAGGTGACAGGAGTTAGATTTTTAGCTGCCGCCTCCATAACAATTTTGCCGACAGGGACACTCCCGGTAAAGAAAATATAATCGAATGGTTGTTTTAGTAAGTGTTGATTCGTTTCTATTCCACCTTCAACCACATGTAAAAACCCTGAGTCAAAATGCGAGTTAATTAACGTACTTAAAACTTTAGATACATGAGGTGTTAATTCAGAAGGTTTAATGATGGCGGTATTTCCAGCAGCTATCGCCCCTAATAAAGGGGATATTGCTAATTGAAATGGATAATTCCAAGGAGCAATGATTAAATTGACACCAAATGGCTCTGGTATTTTCACCCCTTTTGTACCAAAGTGCGTTAATGCTGTTTTCACCTTTTTTGGTTTTATCCATTTTTTCAAGTTTTTTAGAGTGAAGTTTATTTCTTCTTTTATTATCGCGACTTCTGTCATATAAGCTTCAGCTTCAGACTTATTTAAATCCTTTTTTAAAGCGGCTAAGATGTCTTGCTCAAATTGTTCAATTAGAGATCTAAGATTTTTGAGCGTCTTTTCCCGTTGTTCAAACGAACGAGTTTTCCCAGAATCAAAATACCTATTTTGATTCTCATAAAGTGAATGGACCTCGTCGTAATTCAATTCTTGCACATGCAGTTGATTTATTTGCGACTTTTCCTTAAGAATAGGATTCATCTGTTGCTCATCTCCTTTGTATTTCATTATATTCATACCATTCCCTTTAATCCTAGATAGCAACGGAGGTTTTAATGTTTAAACATTTAAACCTTTTGTTTAAATATACTCTGTTCCTATCTCTTAGTCAACCAATATACACTGAGCTTCGAGGTACTCGCTGAAACGATTACGAAGAATAGAATGATCCGCAGACTTTTCACAGCGCCAAATTTTTTAGTTTATATATTCCTCTCTTCACTGAAAGAACGACTGAACACCCGGTCACCTTGCAATTGAATTAATAGGTGAATATTCTGCTTTTCTATCAGTGAAATCTTCCTACTTTTCGGTTAACAGTGTATGTAAAGAGCAGTACCAGTTTGCTACCGAGTCAATATTTAACGAATGTACTCAGTGAAAAGAGGTTTTTTGGTGGATAGCTAGAGCCTTCCTTCCTGATTTATGCAGGCACAAGAAGAAGCACTGAAAATACAGGCTGTTTTCGCATTAGTCTATCTAGCTTGAATGAGTTCGGCTTCAGGTAACCTTTCGCATTATTTCAAACTTTATTCTGACAAAAGGGGCCGCTTTCATTAAATTGTTCATTTAAAAGCGGCAATTAATACGAAAAGAGTTATAAAAAAGACAAACTTCTCTAGGAGAAGTTTGTCTCGATCTTTATACCCAACCTCTAAAGCGAGAAGCCTCGGCCATTTTACGAGCACCGACCATATATGCTGCTAATCGCATATTGATTCTTCGGTTCGTGGCTGTTTCATACACATTATTAAAGGCTTCGACAAGCTTCACCTTTAACTTCTCGTTGACTTCTTCCTCAGTCCAGTAATATCCTTGGTTATTTTGAACCCATTCGAAGTAAGAAACCGTCACTCCTCCCGCACTAGCAAGCACGTCCGGAACAAGTAGGATGCCCCGATCTGAAAGAATCTTTGTTGCTTCAAAGGTCGTAGGACCATTCGCAGCCTCCACCACAATTGGTGCTTGGATGCGATGAACATTTTCTGCAGTGATTTGATTGGATACGGCAGCTGGTACGAGAATATCGCATTCAAGTTCAAGCAATTCTTTATTCGAAATCGTATTTTCAAATAAAGTTGTCACCGTTCCGAAGCTATCACGACGATCAAGCAAATAATCAATATCTAAACCGTTAGGATCATATAAAGCAGCATGTGCATCTGAAATACCGACTACTTTTGCACCGGCATCATACATAAATTTCGCTAAAAAGCTTCCTGCATTCCCAAATCCTTGAATTACGACTCGTGCCCCTTCAATTTGAATGCCGCGTCTTTTGGCAGCTTCTTCAATACAAATGGTCACGCCTTGAGCGGTTGCTTTCTCACGACCTTGAGATCCACCTAACACGAGTGGTTTACCGGTGATAAAGCCTGGTGAATCATTTTCACGAAGACGACTATATTCATCCATCATCCACGCCATAATTTGTGAATTGGTATAAACATCTGGAGCAGGTATATCTTTGGTTGGCCCTACAATTTGGCTAATCGCACGAACATAGCCACGACTAAGTCTTTCAAGTTCATTCATGGACATCGTACGAGGATCACAAATGATGCCGCCTTTTCCCCCACCATATGGAAGGTCGACGATTCCACATTTTAAACTCATCCACATAGATAAAGCTTTCACCTCTTCTTCATCCACTTCTGGATGGAAGCGAACGCCACCTTTGGTCGGGCCAACAGCGTCATTATGTTGGGCACGGTAGCCTGTGAAAATTTTTATTCCACCGTCGTCCATCCTAACTGGAATACGAACTGTCAGCATCCGAATAGGTTCCTTTAATAGTTCAAATAATTCTTCTCCGTAACCAAGTTTGGTTAAGGCATCGTGTATGACATGTTGTGTAGAAGTAAACAGATTTAAATTTTCTCCCATTGCGTCTCGCCTCTTTATAAGTGTGATCTAGAACGAAGATATTGTAACATATGTGTCATGAATAATCTCGCATTTATCTGATGATTTTACTGATTTCTATTATCTTAAAACTTTTTTAATACGATCAATTGCCCAGTCTAGCTCATCTTCTGAAATGATCAATGGGGGGGCAAAACGAATAACCGTGTCATGAGTTTCTTTACATAATAGACCTTTTTCTTTCAAAGCTTCACAATACGGGCGGGCTTCTTCTGTTAATTCTACACCTATGAATAGTCCTCTTCCACGTACCTCTTTAATCATAGGGTTATCAATTTCTTTTAATTTACTCATGAAGTATTCTCCAAGTCGTAGTGAACGTTCAGCTAAGTTTTCATCTAAGAGAACATCAATCGACGCTACCGAAACTGCACAAGCCATTGGATTTCCACCAAACGTAGAGCCATGGGACCCAGGAGTGAATACACTTAGTATCTCTTTACTCGCAACTACACATGAGATAGGAAATACGCCTCCCCCAAGTGCTTTACCTAAAATGTACATGTCTGGATCAACATCTTCCCACTCACATGCAAACATTTTACCCGAACGAGCAAGTCCGGCTTGGATTTCATCTGCAATGAACAATACATTGTTTTCTTTACATAATTCATACGCTGCCTTTAAGAAGCCTTGCGGTGGCATCACAATGCCCGCTTCCCCTTGAATTGGTTCAATTAAAAACGCAGCAGTATTAGGTGTAATCGCCGTTTTGAGTGCTTCCAAATCTCCATAAGGTATAAGATTAATTCCTGGCAACATTGGGCCGAAACCACGCTTATATTCTTCTTCAGATGATAACGAAACCGCTGTCATCGTCCGTCCATGGAAGTTTCCTTCACAAGCAATGATTTCTGCCTGATTATCTTGAACGCCCTTAACATCATACGCCCAGCGACGAGCGGTTTTAATAGCTGTTTCCACTGCTTCTGCTCCTGTATTCATCGGGAGAGCCATGTCTTTATTCGTTAGTTTACATATTTTTTCATACCATGGACCTAGCTGATCATTGTGAAACGCACGAGACGTTAAAGTAACGCGGTCCGCTTGATCTTTTAAAGCTTGAATAATCTTCGGATGGCGATGACCTTGGTTTACAGCAGAATAAGCACTTAACATATCCATATATTTATTTCCTTCAGGATCTTTTACCCAAACACCTTCTGCATCTGAGATGACGATTGGCAGTGGAAGATAGTTTTTGGCACCGAATTGTTCTGTTTGTTCAATAATGGACGTCGTTTGTGTTGTCATGAATATTCCTCCTCATTGTACATTTTTTAACATTTTCATTTTGTAAGAGAATATTTTAGAACAAGGGAGAGCCTTTCAGTTGAAAGGCTCTTTTTTTTCAAATCGTAAGAAAATATACATTTTTATATAATTTTCGTGTCGAGGTCATAAGTCAATCCGTCTGAAAGGTCAAAGAGCAACCTTTCAGTCGGCTCGTCTTATGCTGGTCGCCGATGAACGGGCGCCTTGCGCTTTTCTTATTTATAACATTTCTGATGTTGTTTTTGCTTGCATGTGAAGAGTAAGGTAATCTGGTCCACCGGCTTTTGAGTCTGTTCCACTCATGTTAAAACCTCCGAATGGTTGGTAACCTACGATGGCACCTGTACATCCTCGGTTAAAATAAAGGTTTCCAACATGGAAATCTTCACGAGCTTGCTCAATGTGATCACGGTTGTTTGTGATTACCGCTCCCGTTAGACCATAGTCTGTATCATTGGCAATCTCGATGGCCTCTGTGAAATCTTTTGCTTTCGTAAAACCAACGACTGGTCCAAAGATTTCTTCTTTCATTAGGCGTGCATCTCTCGTTAAGTCAGCAATAATGGTTGGCTTGACGAAGTATCCAGTCGAATCATCGCCTTCTCCTCCCGCTGCTAAACGACCTTCTTGTTTTCCAATTTCAATATAACTCATGATTTTATCGTAAGCCGCTTGATCGATAACTGGTCCCATGAAGTGTGAACGATCAACTGGATTTCCAACGGTTAATTCTTTAGTAAGCTCCACTACTCGATCTAGAACCGTATCATACACATCTTCTAGAACGATAGCGCGAGAGCAAGCTGAACATTTTTGACCTGAAAAACCAAATGAAGAGGCGACGATCGATTTTGCAGCTAATTCTAAATCTGCATCTTTGTCAACGACAATAGTATCTTTTCCACCCATTTCAGCAATTACACGTTTCAGCCAAATTTGACCTTCATTCACTTTAGAAGCACGCTCATAAATGCGTGTACCTACGTCACGAGATCCTGTGAAAGAGATGAATCGCGTTTTCGGATGATCGACTAAATAATCGCCAACTTCCGCTCCGCTTCCAGGGATAAAGTTTAAAACTCCACTCGGAAGACCCGCTTCTTCCATTACTTCTACGAATTTCGCTGCTACAACCGGCGTGGTGGAAGCTGGTTTCAAGAGAACAGTATTTCCTGTTACAATTGCCGCTACAGCTGTTCCTGCCATAATCGCAAATGGGAAGTTCCACGGAGAGATAATTACTCCGACACCTAGAGGAACATAATTGTATTGATTGTATTCACCTGGGCGACTTTCTACTTTGTGACCGTTTTTCATTGTCAGCATTTGACGAGCATAGTATTCAAGGAAATCAATCGCTTCCGCCGTATCTGCATCCGCTTCGTTCCATGGCTTACCTGCTTCTTTTGTAAGAAGAGCAGAAAATTCATCTTTACGACGACGAATGATTGCTGCTGCACGGAATAGAATGTCAGCTCGTGCTTCTGGCTTGTATTTTCTCCACGTTTGGAAAGTAGAGTAAGCAATTTGCATCGCTTTCTCAGCTAATTCTTGATTTGCTTTTGACACATAGCCGATAATTTCTTCTTTATCAGCCGGGTTACGGGAAACAATTTTCTCATCAGTTGAGATCTTCTCTCCCCCAATTACAAGTGGATAATGTTGTCCAAGATAGCTTCCGACTAGTTTTAATCCCTCTTGGTAGGCATTTTGTTTTTCTTCATTTGAAAAATCTGTAAACGGTTCATGTTTATAAGGAATCATCTTTTTTCCTCCTCAAATTCATTTCAATTTACTAACAAGTTATGGTGATCTGTTACAAACGCAAAAAAAATTTGCATTTAGAAAACCCTTACATATATAATAATGCAAAAGAATGTTGCGTTTTTCAAGTATTTTCTCTTTTTATTTTGCATTTTTTAAGGAGCGACCATTTATGAAGACTGAAAGCCTCTTACACATCTATCAAGAATTAATTGAAAAGCTTGACTCTGGCGTTCATATCATTGACCGTGAACAAAAGACCATAGTCTACAATAAAAGGATGATGGACATCGAAGGGATGTCTATTGAAGATGTGCTTGATAAAAATATTTTAGATGTTTTTCACTTTGAACGGGATGAAGAAAGCACACTTCTTCATGTACTTCGAAATGGTGAAAGTATCTTAAATGTCAAGCAAACGTATTTCACACGGAAAGGACAAGAAATTACCACAATCAATAATACGTACCCTTTATTTGAACATGGCGTATGTATTGGAGCTGTTGAAATCGCTCGCGATATAACAAAGCTTGATCGACTGATGAAAGAGCAAATGACGAAAAAGGATGAGAACTACACGTTTAACTCCATCATTGGAAGCTCTGCCTCTATTTTAGAGGTAATTGAAAACAGTAAACACGCCACCACTAGTCCTTCCTCAATACTCATAATTGGTGAGATTGGCACAGGAAAAGAACTTATTGCTCAAACTATTCATAATGAAAGCTCGAGAGCTGGAAAGCCTTTTATTGCTCAGCAATGCGATTCCTTGGATCCCGCACATTCTGCTCGCATGCTTGTTGGCGAAGGTGGCGTTATACAATTAGCTACTGGTGGAACTCTTCTTCTTTCTCACATTGACCGTCTATCACTAAATCTTCAGGATAAGCTACTAGATATCCTTCAATCAAAAAAAATCAAGCATGACAACATTGAATCCCCTCTAAATATACAAGTGATTGGTACAATGCAAGAAGATCCAATAGATGCCATTGCTGCGGGACGTCTTCGCAAAGAGCTGTATTATAAACTAAGCAACTATTCCATCTTCGTCCCTCCTCTAAGAGAGCGACAAGAGGATATATTGGAATTAGCTCAATCTTTTATTGATTCTTATAACTTGCTGTTCGGAGCCAATGTAAAAGCCATCCATCAAGAAGTGATAAACGCTCTTCAAGCCTATGATTGGCCAGGAAATGTGCGAGAACTTGAACGAGTAATGGAAGAGTCGTTGAGTTTTGTCGGATGGGAAGAAATGATTTCCTATCACCACTTGCCGATGTCATTTAGGCAGAAGGTAAGTGCAGACACAGAAGAAGATGATAAATGGCTTGTTCAACCAAATCGTGAATTGTTGTCACTCGAAGAATACTTACAAGAGGCAGAAAAATATTATATCCAAAAAGCACTGATGAATCATGATTTTAATATCACAAAAACAGCCAAATCCTTAAGAATGAGCAGGCAAAATTTACAATATCGCATTCGAAAAAATCAAATCGAACGCTCACCTGAAAAATAATTTTTTTATAAGTATAAAATAACAAAAAAAGCCACACACTTTAGTGGTGGCTTTTTTTGTTATTATTTTTTGACTAGGTCAGATTGCTCAATCCACTCTTCAAGTTTTTCTTTTAGAGTATTGAATCCAGCTGGTGCTTCTTCAACAGCTTTTATATTGCTTTGTCCTTGGCGGCGGCGAGGTTTTTTCGCTGCTTCTTTTGGAGTAGTTGCTGCTGGTGCTTCTTCCGTTGCACGAATTGAAAGACTGATTTTGTTTGCTGCTGCATCAACAGAAAGAACTTGTATGTTTACTTCGTCTCCTACTGTTAAATGCTCATTAATGTCTTTAACATAGCCATGTGTAATTTCAGAAATATGCACTAAACCTTGAGTTTGTTCGTCTAATGCAACAAACGCACCGTACGGTTGGATGCCTGTTACTTTACCTTTTAATTCTGTACCAACTTCATATTTTGTAGTCATAGAAACACTCCTATTAATGTAATTTTCATCTTTTTATACGCAATTAAAGATTATATCACAGTTGTCCAATTTTAGCAAAAGCGAAATCACTGTCATTTAGAAGTGTTCCCCTCTTATGCTGACTTTACTACTCCCTATGACTGTTTTCATTTACATTGTTATAGAGCTTAATCATCGATGAATCCGTATTTAGGCAATGATTTTGTCTAAATAAATACGAAAAATCCCCAAAACTCTTATTTTTTTGAGGCGAGATCCATTTTTTTAAAAAACATCATTCACCGCGAAAGTCTCTTTTCCTATACATTGTAGCTATTACATCTAATTTTTGATTGAACCTACCATTCTCACTGTTGATTTCCCTCAAAAATTGACGAAAAGATGATCCGAAACAAAGTTCTGTCAACGTATATACACAGGCTCGAAAAGCAACAAACTTTGCGAAAACAGTCTTTGTCATTAAAGAGCGACAACCTCATCTCTATCTGCAAACTTTTCTTAGAAAATGTTGATATTCACTCCACTCTCAATGTAAGTCACTATTTCTATACCGCTTTTTTATAAGAACTTGTTGCTTTCAACTCACATTTCGCACGTGAATCTATTCAATTTTTTTACAAATTCTAGATCAAAATCGACAAAATCTTTTAATTCCTGCAGGTGGACATATGTTTTCATAGGTTGTTATATTTTTCTATTACAGTTAAATTTCTAAATATATGATAAAAAATGTATATTTATTTTCAATTGAGTACGGTGTGCGGAAACTCAGTTTCATTATAATATTTTTATTTTTTTCGAAAATGACTATACATGTCGATTGATTCTATAGTAGTATTGGTAAAATTATCAGGCTATTCTCAGAGATATTTTTGCTTTTGGCACCTATTTTTAAATAATATGCTAGGCATTTACTGTAGCTGAAAACAGCCACTTATTATGACGAAGAATGGAGCGTACTCTAAATGAATAATGCTGAATGGACATCAAGAATTGGCTTTATTTTAGCCGCTTCTGGTTCTGCTATTGGACTAGGAGCTATTTGGAAATTCCCTTATATGGCTGGAATGAATGGTGGAGGGGTCTTCTTTATATTGTTTATCCTTTTTACAGTGATCATTGGGACACCTATTCTTCTTGCTGAGTTTGTTATCGGAAGAAAAGGAAAGGCAGATGCTATCACTGCCTATAAAAATATTGCACCAAACTCATCTTGGCATTGGGTCGGATACTTAGGAACAATTGTCTCTTTTATCTTATTATCGTTTTATAGTGTTGTAGGGGGGTGGATTCTTTCCTATTTGACAAGAAGTGTTACCGGAGCTTTATCTGGGAAGACACAATCCCAATATGAAGAGTTGTTCGTATCACTTATTAGCAATCCATGGGAAGTGCTAATCGCTCAATTTATATTTATTCTCATGACGGCATACGTCGTTCAGGGTGGAATTCAAAAAGGAATTGAAAAAGCCAGCCGCTATATGATGCCTTTGTTATTTGTCTTTTTTCTTGTTTTAGTAATTCGATCTTTAACCTTAGATGGAGCGATGGAAGGGGTATTATTCTTATTAAAACCTGACTGGAATTATTTATCGGGGCATACCATTCTCCTTGCTTTAGGCCAAGCCTTTTTTGCTTTAAGTGTAGGTGTATCGGTTATGGTGACATATGCTTCGTATTTGTCTAAAAAAGAAAATTTAGTTCGATCCGCTTTTTCCGTTGCTGGTCTAAATATTTTCATCTCCTTATTAGCAGGACTTGTCATTTTCCCCGCTGTATTTGCCTTAGGATTCACGCCAGGAGAAGGACCGGGATTAGTATTTGTCGTCTTGCCGGCAGTCTTTAATGAACTCTCCTTTGGTGGTTTTTTCTTAGTCATTTTCTTAGTTTTGCTTTTATTCGCGACTTTAACATCAGCATTTTCGATCCTCGAAATTCTGGTTGCGGTATTAACTAAAAACAAGGAGAACAAGCGAAAGAACACAACGTTTGTAGCTGCCTTTATCGTATTTCTTGCAGGCATTCCGAGTGCGTTATCTTTTGGAATTTGGAGCGAAATCAGATTTTTTAATAAAACATTTTTTGATCTAGCTGATTTTATCGTTACCAATATTGGCTTACCTACCGGCGCTCTTCTCATCAGTATCTTTCTCTCTTTCAGAATGAAAAAAGCAGAAAGCTATCAAGAACTTGCACAAGGAAGTAACATCACATCTGTCAGCTTTAATCTTTGGTTTATCTGTTTACGCTATATTGTTCCAGTTGCAATCATCCTTGTCTTTCTTCAATCGTTAAATATTTTATAAAATGTTCAAAATCTGAAGGGAAATTTTTCAATATTTATTGTACAATAGAAATAAGAAAAACGCTTTCATAGGAGGGGATGAAATGGCTCACAATTTTGGTGAACATTTAAAAATGTATCGTGAACAGTGTAATCTATCACAACAAGAACTAGCTTTTAAAGTACGGGTTGGAACCAAAACAATTGAGAAGTACGAAAATGGAACACAACTGCCGGATACCCAAACCATTCTAAAACTTTCTACAGTTTTAGATGTGCCTGCTTCCGAGCTTCTTGAAAAAGAAGGCGTCCTTGCTTCTGGTATTGACCCCGAGATTGAGCAACTAGTGAATGAGATAGGAACGAAAAAAGCGAAGCTCATTCTTCGCAAAGCAAAAGAATTCTCAGAAGAAGACTTCCTTCGTGTGATGCAAATGCTATTTGAATTAAAATATAACGAATAACCAGTGAAAACTCACTGGTTTTTTTGTCGAGAAAAGCGAAAGTGGCTCGCCCAGGGACGGCAGGCATCTGGCAGTACACGCAGTGAAGCCTGCTTCACGTAGTGGGCTGACAAATGCCCGAGTCCCTAGCCACTGCAGCTGGATCACGAAAAGCGAAAGTGGCTCGCCCAGGGACGGCAGGCATCTGGCAGTACACGCAGTGAAGCCTGCTTCACGTAGTGGGCTGACAAATGCCCGAGTCCCTAGCCACTTGCAGCTGGATCACGAAAAGCGAAAGTGGCTCACCCTGCGGCGGCAGGCATCTAGTCGTTCCCCAGTCTATAGTTATACTATAGACTTCAAGAAAAAACGCCATTCCCGATGAAATGACGTTTCTTACCTATTCTTCTTTAGTTAAACTGTTTTCATAGAGAATTTTGCTTCCACAGCAGTTAATGTTCTAGAAAAAAATCATTTACGGGGTTAATTCATCTGATTTTAGATTGAATCCTCCGTTTCACTGTTGATTTCCATCAAAAACATGCGAAAAGATGCCCAGAAATAAAGCGACATCATAAGTATTAGATTGATAGGAAAGCAACAAACTTTGCGAATACAGCCTAATTATATAAAATTGCCTCAATGGATAAGAAAAAATCTTTCCATTAAAAAAACTTGATTTGGTTGTATAAGCCGTTCGCAATCGGGGTAACATAGTACTAAGCTTTCTTAGTATTCCCCCTTTATTGAATGGACGATGATATTCATCGTCCTCTTTTTTTGGGACTTTTTTCTTAACCGTTGTCGCTCCAAGCACAAAGAAAAAACAGGCCGTAAAGTTTTTTCGAATTAATTCTTACTTTTTATTTAGAAATCAAAAACTTCTCGTTAGGAAAAGAGCATGAAGTCATACAAGTCAAGGGTTCTATTCCTATTCGAAAATCCCTAACCTTTGCGAAAACAGCCTTTTTTGGTCACGATCGAGTTCTCTCCATAAATCGCTTCATTCTCTTCACAGCCTCTTGCAGCTGACTGAGCGAAGAGGCATATGAACAGCGAATATGTCCTTCTCCACTTTCTCCAAATACATGTCCAGGTACCACAGCCACCTTTTCTTCGACCAACAAGCGTTGAGCGAATTCTTCTGATGACAATCCCGTGCTTTTAATGGATGGAAAACTATAAAAAGCTCCTCCCGGTAAATGACAGGAAAGACCCATTTCATTACATGCCGACACAAAATAATTACGCCGTTGACGATAACTTTTTTTCATTTCTGCGACTTCTCGCATCCCTTCACTCAGCGCTGCAATAGCACCAAACTGTGCGGATGTAGGTGCACACATCATACTATACTGGTGAATTTTCAGCATGGCTTGCGTCAAAAATGGTGGAGCACAAACAAACCCCAGCCGCCATCCCGTCATGGCAAAACCCTTTGAAAATCCATTGATTAAGATCGTTCGCTCTCTCATGTCAGGAAGGGCAGAAAAACAAATATGTTCTTCATCATAAACAAGCTCTGCATATATTTCATCTGAAATAACCAAAAGGTCTTCCTCTTGAATGATAGGCAGTAATCCTTCGTAATGCTCTTTTTTCATGACTGTACCGGTCGGATTATTTGGGGAACAAAGTAAAATCGCTTTCGTCTTTTCTGTAATGGCTTCCCGTAGCTGATCAGGCTGCATCACAAATTCATTTTCTGCTTTTGCATCAATCCGGACGGGCGTCCCCCCAGCAAGCGTCACTAGCGGTGCGTAAGACACAAAGCTCGGCTCCACAATGATGACTTCATCTCCCGGATTGAGGATCGATCGAAACGCGAGATCAAGCGCCTGACTCGCACCCACAGTCACAATTATTTCTTCATTGACGTCATAAGCAACTTTAAACCGATCTTCAATATAGTGAGAAATTTCTGTACGAAGCTCTACCAGTCCTGCGTTGGCTGTGTAGGATGTATACCCTTTTTCTAGTGATGCGATGGCAGCTTCTCTCACTCCCCACGATGTTACAAAGTCAGGCTCACCAACTCCTAGTGAGATAACTCCTTCTAAACTATTGGCTAAATCAAAAAACTTTCGAATTCCTGAAGGTGCAAGAGAATCGACAGAGCGAGACAAATAGTGATGGGACTGTTTCATCAAGGTGACACCACCATACGCTGATCTTCTTCACCATCTTCTAAAATAATGCCATCATGCTTGTATTTTTTTAAGTAAAAATGCGTCATAGTTGAAACCACTGAATCGAGCGTAGACAGCTTTTGAGAGACAAAATTACCTACCTCGTTCATTGATTTTCCTTCGACTGTCACCGATAAATCATACGCACCTGACATTAAATATAGCGATTTCACTTCAGGAAAGCGGTATATACGTTGAGCAATTTCATTAAACCCTACTCCACGCTTCGGGGTGACTTTTACATCAATCATCGCGGTGATCCCTTCATAACTATCTACTTTTGACCAGTTTACTAATGCATTACAACGTACCAAGACATTCTGCTCTTTTAAGCTTTCAATCATCTGAGTTACTTCAGTTTCCGTAACATTCAGCATTTTTGCTAATACTTCGTCTGCAATACGTGCATCTTGTTCTAAGATTGTGAGTAATTCTAATTCTTTTTCTGTGCATTTCATACCGTTTCCTCTTTTCTCTATTTGTGACTATTTTTCGTAAGTTGTTTTGGTATTAGATTCTAAAATATTGAAATAGAAAGACTTCATATCATAATTAAACCAAAAGAATGACAAAAATAAGGTGCTCATAGCTTTTTTATATGTCTCAGCTACAATTTATTCGAATAGAGCCTCATTTTTTCACTATTATACTGAATTTTACTATTCTATCTCAATGTTCACATTATTTCACAAAATAACTCTTCCGTCATGAGAGATTTTCCTCCTGCTGAATAAAGTAGTGTAATTTATGACAAGCCGGGGAGAATACAAAGACTAATATGTTCAGGAGAGAGGATACTATGCTAGAAAATGACATTACGTTTAATAGAATGGTTAATGGCATCGAAGTTTATTATGAATATCATTCTCATCCTCATTCAAAGGAAACTTTTGTATTGCTGCATGGATTTCTTTCATCAACGTTTAGCTTTCGGCGGTTAACTCCGCTATTAAAACAGCATTACAATGTCCTTTCAGTAGACCTTCCCCCGTTTGGCAGAAGTGGAAAGTCAAATAAATTTAGATACTCTTATGAAAATTTAGGAAAAACGGTGATCCAACTTTTACAGCAACTCAACATGACCAACGTTTTTCTAGCCGGTCATTCTATGGGGGGACAAGTAGCCCTATATATGATGAAGCAACAGCCTGAGCTAATTGAAAAGGGTATATTACTTGGTAGTTCCGGGTATTTGAAGCGAGTCAATAAACCTCTTGTTTGGCTCAGCTACGCTCCTTTTTTCCATTTATATGTAAAACTCTGGCTAACACGTTCTGGAATACGAAACAATTTAGAAAATGTGGTCCACGACATTCAATTAATTGACGATGAAATGATGTACGGCTATTTAAAACCATTTCTAGATGATGAAATATTCCGGGCACTTACGCGGATGATTCGTGACAGGGAAGGTGATTTATCCGAGAACATCCTCCGTCAAATCGATACCCCGTGCTTGCTTATTTGGGGGGATCAGGACCGGGTTGTCCCCTTAAACATAGGTAAGCGATTAAATAAAGATTTACCCAATGCCAATATGATTATTTTGAAGGAAACTGGCCATCTTTTACCTGAAGAAAAACCTGATGAAGTACTTCAACATATTCAGCAATTCGTGGTAAGTTAAGTTTTTTATCTATATAAGTTAAACTAAAGAATTCACTTAAAACAGTTGACTTCAGGTGTGTCCATGTTCATCTCAATGTTTCCATCCGGTTAGACTCCCTTTACTTTTTTTATGGAGCGCATGGAATTCTCTAGCTTGAGTATTGATTAATAGTGGTAGCCATTTGGTTGAACGTACTTCCCAACTGATGCCACTGAATGGCCTGATTACGTTCAACGTGAGATAGATGAACATCTTTTTAATTCAATTAGAACGGAAGGTACTCGGCTCCAGTGGGAATAGTAGGACAGGTGAAAATCATGGCCCGTACACGAGGTTCGTCCCCACGGGAATAGTCCCTATCCTTGAGGAGGCTCACCGCCTACCCTGCGGAAAGCGAGTGCCTGGAGCGGAGATTAACATCCCTGTTTAACAAAGCTATATCAAAAAGAAGAACATTAGTTCAAACTAGATAACTTGAAAAGGACAACCTTCGTTCAGAGGGCTGTCCTTTCGTATAATTATGACTGTACGTCTCTGACAAAATACTTAAAGAACTAAAATGAGCAAGATGCGCTGTTTTTTATTTGAAGCATTTTTTCAGCAATCACTTCACATTCCCACATAGGAATCCATTCTTCAAATGAAAATTCATAAATACTTTGAATCTCACCGGCTAAGGGCTGTGGTTTTTCGTTGTCATGAACCGCTTGTACAACATCGGCAATTTCGGTATCATAGCCTTCAGGACCTACTTGAAAAGGATCCCACTTTTTCAACAAAGACACTAGTTGTCTATTCATCTCCGTCAAATTCATAACATCACCTTATTCATTTATTTTGTACACATAGTTTATCACAGAATAAGAAAAAGCAAAGGATGGTTGATCAATGGAAAATTTTGATATAATAACAAATCGCAAAGGAACTGCCTCTGTCAAATGGGATTTAACTCCTCGTCTATTCGGAGAGGACGATATCTTACCCTTGTGGGTTGCCGATATGGATTTTCCTGCTCCAAACGAAGTCATCCAATCCCTTCATAAACGAATAGAACATGGTATTTTCGGCTACAGTTTTGCAACAGACAAAACGAACTCAGCTGTTGCCTCATGGTTTAAAAACAGACATAATTGGTCCTTTCCAGAAGATGCCATTCTCTATAGCCCTGGTGTTGTCCCTTCTCTTGCGACAGCGATCACAACCTTTACCGATAAAGGCGACCGTATTTTAGTCCAAACGCCTGTCTACTTTCCTTTTTTTCAATTAATTCAACAAAATGACCGTGAAGTTATTGATTGCCCACTCTTTCAAATGAATAGCCACTATGAAATCGACTTTGATGCGTTTGAAAAAAGTCTTCAGCAAGGTGTAAAACTATTCTTATTATGTAATCCACATAATCCTGTTGGAAAAGTTTGGACTAAAGCTGAACTTACAAAAATGGCTCAATTATGTCAAGCTTATAACGTCCTAATAGTTTCTGACGAAATACATTGCGATCTAGTCTTCCCACCTCACCAGCACTATGCCATTGCAAAAGATTTCAAAGATACGGTGATTACACTCACAGCCCCGAGTAAAACGTTTAATATTGCGGGCTTGCAAGCATCTCTTTTGATTATTGAAAACCAAGAGCTTCGGGTTCAATATCAAAATGCACAAAAAAAACAAGGAGTTTTCTCTTTGAATGCACTGGGACTTATCGGACTCGAAGCTGCCTACACAAAAGGAGGTCCCTGGCTGAATGAGCTTATTTCTTACATAGAAAATAATAAAAAGCTCGTGTCTAGCTTTTTAATGGAAAACCTGCCGAACGTCAAACTTGTGGAAACAGAAGGAACCTATCTTCTATGGCTCGATTTTCGGGCTCTACAACTTTCAGAAGAAAAAATCACCGAACTTCTTCATAAAAAAGGAAAGCTTGCTCTTGAACCTGGTAGTAAATACGGAGAAGAAGGAACTGGATTTTTCCGCATGAATATTGGCTGTCCTAAAGATACACTAGAAGAAGCGATGTTCAGGTTACAAAGAGCTTTAAGTTAACTTTAATAGCGCAAGGTTTGGATTTTTCCAGCTATATCAGGAATTTCCTTTCTCATCTCGTGTTAGTACTTGGAACAAACGATTGAAGGAGAATGCACATGAACATAATCCGATTAACACCCGCTCACGCAGAAGAATATTGGTCATTACGGTTGGAGGCTTTAACCACGAACCCTCACGCATTTTTAATGACTTATGACGAGGCCATCCAGAGAACAAATCCGATAAATCAAACGAAGGAGCGCTTGCAGAATAAAAACAATTATACGTACGGGGCTTTTGCTGAAAATGAATTAATTGGTGTCGTCACATTACTCCGTGAAACACACCCTAAAATGATGCATCGTGCAACTATTTTTGCAATGTATGTGACACAGAAGAAGCGAGGTCTTGGTGTAGGTGCTGCTTTATTAGCAAGCGTCATTCAAGAAGCCAATTGTATACCTGGACTTAAAAAAATAAATTTATCCGTGACTTCAGGAAATAGCGAAGCCAAAAGGTTATATCAAAAGCTTGGCTTCTCGGTTTATGGCTTGGACCCTAAAGCTCAATTAGTCGACAATCACTATTTTGACGAAGAATTAATGACCTTACTACTCTAGTTACCCATGACTTTTTTACCGCTGCTTCTATTAGACTTTATTCAACTCAACCTCTGACTTGAATAAAGGTTATCTAAACTATAATGATTCAATTTCCTCAAGAAACAGTAAGGGTGTCTATATACACGAGGCGCACTTACTGTTTTTATATAGGTCTTTTCGTATACATTCTAATTATTTCATCTAATTTTTAATTAACCTTCCATTTCACTGTTGATACCCACCAAAAACAAATGAAAAGATGACCCGAAACAAAGCAATATCACCGTTAATAAACTGGTTGGAAAAGCAACAAAATTTGTGAAAACAGCCTATTATATAGCAAAAACTCAGATTTAAATCACGTTTTCCTCTTTTCAAGTGCTCCTATTGGCAGGAGGAAGTTTACAACCTACTCCTTTTTCTCGGCTTTTTCATCCTTTTGGATTTCTCCACAGGCCACTCGTATGCCGGCATCTCCTGCTGGCTGACTCGTACCATCATCTTGTACTTCATGTATGACGATCGCCGTACCTTCTTTCGTAAACAGTGAGCTTTTACCATCATCTAGTGTCACTTGTGTGGCAAGAATCTCTGCTTTGGCACTTCCGTCATCCTTTACCGTCAAGTTCGGTAAATCACCCGCATGTGCACCGTCTTGATTCATTAAGCCATGTGCATGATTGTCCGGATTAAAATGTCCACCCGCTGATGTAAAATCAGGTGCCTCGCATGACCCTTTTTCATGAAAATGAATTCCATGATCACCAGGAGTCAATCCTTCTACGTCCACATTAACCATGACTCCTTCTGCCTGTTCTTGTAATGTAATCGTACCAATTGAATCACCATCTGCATTTTTCATATCCACATCAATTTTACGCACATCCGGATAGACGCACGCTGAAAGTAAAAGACATGTCATAAGAAGACAATAAGTTCGTTTATTCTTCATCGCTTTCTCCTCCAAAAACCAAATAATATGTTCCCAGTATGTACAAGCCAGAAGCAATTTATTCAAAATATTCCTATCACAGCTCACTATTTGCTATCAAGAAAAAGAGAAGCGCAGCTGTCTAGACCTAGACACAAAACCATTTCTCATTATATTTTTCTTCGTTTTCAAAAAGCTGTGTTAGTGAGTGTTTAATTTTTGTTGGACCTCTGTTTGGTATGGTTGGTGAACGCCCTGAAGCAATAATCAGTAAACATGTTTAACAAAGGCCCTTTTCGCATACTTTGTTGCTGTAGCATACAAAAAAGATGGAAACACTCTTTTTTCCTCCTCATTTCGGGTAAAAATGAGGAGAAAAGATGCCCGAAGCCATTCTTCATCACGATAGGAGGGCTAATTCGAAAAGCCACAATCTTTGCGAAAACAGCCTTAACAAAAAAACATCACTACAAAGCGATGTTTTCTGCATTTTTTTAACAAAACTGTTTTCGCATATTTTTGATGTGAAACACCAGTTACGATGGATACGAATTGAGCCTTTTGTAAAGAACTATTCTTTTGTTTCACGTTCTTTTTGAATGGCCTCTTCCATGTCTTTTGTTTTCATTTCTTGTCGCTTAGACACGCGAATAATCATTTTAAAAGTCAAAAATGCAATGATGGCGAAAATCACCATGGTGATGCCAGCTGGAATGTATTCTGATTTATCTTCCGGAAAATATAGAAATAAGCCTAAAACTACATTAGAATGCATATGTTTCTCCTCTCAGTTAAAAATCAACTATAGCTGCTAACCTGTTTTATTTTTTTCTGAACTTTTTTATGATTCATTATAGCAATACTTGAAAACAACAACCACTTATATCCCCCGTAGTGGATTGAATAACCGTTTTATCGATTAGCTATTTTCTTAAAGTTTGTTTGTTTCCCTAACAAGAAGAGGCCTGTAGATTCTTCAGATTCGAGTCCACAATATCGTGTAAAAAAGATCCTCACTATGGCATGAGAAGAAAATAACTACATAACTTCTGAGACGAAAGCATGTTTATTCCACTACCTCGATTGTTTCAATCAAAACATCTTCAACCGGCTTATCTCCTGCTCCCACCTCAACAGAAGCAATTTTGTTCACAACATCCATTCCTTCGACAACTTGTCCAAATACAGTATGACGAGAATCGAGCCAAGGGGTTCCACCATTTTCTAAATAGGCATTCACGATAGCAGCTGGATAGCCTGCTTTTTCTAGATCTGCTTTTAATCCTGAATCAACAGTGCTATTTTGGACAATAAAAAATTGACTTCCATTGGTGTTCGGGCCTGCATTAGCCATGGAAAGGGCTCCATTCAGATTGAAAAGTTGTGACGTAAACTCATCTTCAAACGGTTCTCCATATATGCTTTCTCCACCAGTGCCATTACCAGTTGGATCTCCCCCTTGAAGCATAAAATCATTAATAACTCGGTGAAACGTCAATCCATCATAGTAACCATCTTTACTGTGTGTAACAAAATTTTCAACCGTTTTAGGAGCTAGCTCTGGAAATAACTTGATTTTGATATTTCCTAGATTGGTTTGCATATTTACTAGAATTTCATCTTCTTGAACCTCTTTTGATAGTTGTGGATAATTCTGTTCTTCCATTCCCTCATTGCTTTCTGTTGCTTTACTTTCAGTTGAATTTTCTTTTTCAGGCGCTGCTTCTGTTCCACAAGCTGAGAGCAGCAACACCCCTAAACTAAGACTGAGCACATTGCGTATTAAACGATTCATCGTGTTCCCTCCAATAATTCTTTCTTCTCAATAGGCTAAAACATCAACCTTAGCCATTTTTTGCTTCTTCGCTATTTAGTATTTAGTTCAAACAACTATGTAGGTTTCAGAACTCAATCAATTATTCTTGTAACAGGTGGTGAATGCTGAGCGAGCAATTGACCTCATTCCCTTGTCCGGTTTTTCGCTTGTTTTAATCAATATGTATAATCCTGACATTAAGCTAAAATGGTAGCATCAATTGAACCCTAGAAAATTGTCTTGTCAACACTAAATAGCGAAGAGCCCATTTTTTTGTATAATAGCATTATAAGCGATTGGAGGAGGAAAACCTATGACTCATCTAAAAATCAATGAATTTGTTACCGGTATCTACAAGACTGGAAAATATATTGGTGAATTAACCAATGAAAATGACATTTCTTATGTGGTCCGGATTTTAGCTGTCCTAAAGCACCCCGTTCAGGGAGATCTTCATCACCCCAAACAAGTAAATCAAGGGTTTTTTCATGAACGTAAGGCATTGGCTTTTCGTGAACAAGCAAACATCCCTAAAACCATGGTAAAACCTTTTCAAGGAGAAATCCCTAATTATCAAGACTCTTTACACCACACCTTTCACGAACTGTTAAGCACACTTCAACAAGGGGATAGCATTTATGCTCAAAAAAGTATCGAAACACTGCGAAGCATCCAACGCGAATATGAATTAATGTACAATATGACTTTTTAAAACAAAGCCTACTCATATCAAAAACCAATATGACGTTATGTGAATGTTTAATCTCATCTTGTTGGAAATATCTTGAATATATTCCAGTCCGACCATTTGTGGCTAAAAATGTAATTACCCTGACCCTATGACAAACATCCGATTAACTGTGGATTTCGTTTCTTAATACTTAATTTGACCACTTACTATTTGAAGATATCCACAACCCCAATGAGGTGGGGGAAATGACTTTTTCTGTTCATTCACTTAGTGGACAGAAAATTCGGTTTTACTTCTTTCCCATAGAAAAGAGCCTTATCTCTTTGAGAATAAGGCTCTTAAGCTAGGAGATTATTTAGTTTAGAAAAATCCACCCGATCGCCAATTGTCGGCGGGGAGGCTTTTTTAAGATATTGTTTATCTTTTTCGACGAGTTTATAAATATGATAAGTAGTAAGTGCATCATCTAGTGCTTTATGGTGTTTTCCTACACCATCTCTTCCGTATTCTTGAACCGCTTTCCATAATCCCGTTTGATTTCGATCCCCGAAAAACTTTTTATACTCCATAGATAAATCGATAAATTGACCACTTAAAGGAAAATCAATAGTCGCTTTTTGGCAGTTTTGCCTTAGCACTTTCATGTCCATATTTCCCCATGTAATGATTTTATTAAGACCCGTTCCATTAATCCCTTGAAAATAGTTAGCTAAATCATAAAATGATATGCCATTATCTACATCTTTTTGGCCAATATGAAGAAAATTTTTACATCGTGGTGTGAGTTTCGGAAATGCAATGGGTTTTACATAAGTAGAAAATTGCTTTACGATTTTTCCTTCTTTTATTAAAACGATGCCCGCTTCAATGATTTCTGGATAAAATCCTCTTGGTGAATGTTTTCGATCTGGCATCGAAAATTCAAAGTCGATGAAAATTAACTGATTTTCGTCCACCATTCTCCCTCCTTAGTCTTCTCCCGATTGTGGTTTGCATTTTTCAATTATTACTTATTATATCATGTGAACCGCTTAAATTATGACAATTCAAACAATTCATTTGCATCTTTTCGGGTACATTGCCCGTACATTCGAGTATAGATTGCTTTTTCTTCACTAATTTAGAATAAAAATGCACAAATCTCCCATAAAGATCCGTTGAACAATCATTCTATGAAGAAAGTTTTCTACTATTATCTGAAATCACATTTTTGCGTTTTCATGTTAGCGACTTCTTTATTCTTATTAGAAATTACATTATGATAAAGTAGAGAATACTCTAAAGTGATAAAACCCGAAAGAACTGGCTCAATATTGTTAGTTACTTCCCTGGGTTCAACAATATGAAGAAACGATGTGGCTGTGTTGTGAGGACTTTTACAGGTTACCTTACCATCGTAATAATTTTTCCGCTTTTTGTTTTCATCGTGTACCTAACAGGTCAAGAAGTCGTTCAAGTGGAAGATTTTCAGCAGAAGATGGATAGGGTTATTAATAAAAATGAAATAAAAGTACCGGTTACAAGCCTTTTATTGGATCAAAATGGCGAGGTTTTCTCTGAAGTGAATACTCCGTACCGTCTTTATGCTAAGGGTGAGGAAATCCCTCCTTATTTAAAAGACGTGATGATTTTTTCCGAAGACCAAAATTTTTATGATCATTTCGGATTTGATGCCGGGGCTATTTTACGAGCTGTTGTGAAAAATCTAGTTTTCACTCATATCCAACAAGGTGGTAGTACCATTACCCAACAACTTGTGCGAAATTTATACTTGGATCAAGAAAAATCATATAACCGAAAGCTAACGGAACTTTTTTATGCTTATGAACTAGAGCAAGCTTTAACAAAAGAAGAAATTCTGGATTTATATTTAAATGTGATTTATTTTAGCAATGGAATTTATGGAGCTGAGTCGGCTTCACAGCATTTTTTTCAAAAGCCTCTAACTCAACTCTCCAAAGCAGAATTAACATTCTTAGCTTCTATTCCTAATAACCCTGCTAAATATGACCCGGTTGCACATTTTGATGCAACGAAAGAACGGCAAGAGCGCTTGCTAGATACAATGATGAATGTTGGAAAGCTAACACATGAAGAAGTCACTGCTCTAAAAGCTGAGAAAATCAGCCTTCATATCAAGAAACATGAAAATGCGTATCCCGATTATGCGGTGTATGTGGAAGAAGAATTGCGTCAGTTAATTAGTTTAAAGGAAGGATTTTATGAAAAAAATTCAGCCGCCCAGTCTGAGGAAGAGAAGAAGATGATATCTGCTTCATTGGATGATCGTGTTGAAGAAATAATTACATCTGGAGTGACAATAGAGACTAATTTGGATCCCGACATGCAAGCGAAAGCCGTGACCTCTGTGAAAGAAAACCTGCCTTATGCAGGGGTGGAAGGCGCAGCTATTGTTATTAATAATTCAACAAGGGGAATCGTTGCGATGTCTGGTGGTAAAGACTATCAGAAATATTTT
Organism: Bacillus sp. 2205SS5-2; assembly: GCF_037024155.1. Lineage (NCBI taxonomy): Bacteria > Bacillati > Bacillota > Bacilli > Caryophanales > Bacillaceae > Bacillus > Bacillus spongicola. The sequence continues at coordinate 129,115 of NZ_JAYKTS010000006.1, read as the reverse complement.
TTCCACCGCGCTTACCAAGCATATCGCCAACCTGGTTCGTCTGTTAAACCCTTGCTTGTTTATGCCCCCTATATCGAACGCTTTCAATCCTCTTTAAATGAAAGTGTTAACGCGAATAGGTATTGCATCAAGGATTACTGTCCTCAAAACTACGGAAACAGTGAGTGGGGTATGGTGACACTCCAGACGGCTTTTATTCAATCGCTAAATACGCCTGCTGTTCGCTTAATGGAAAAAATCGGGGTACAAGAAGCTTTTTCCCATTTCGACTCCTTTCAATTTTCGAAAGTAATAAAACAAGATCAAACATTCGCTGCTGCCATAGGTGGATTTACTTATGGCTTGAGCCCGTTAGAAATGACCCGAGCCTATACAAGCTTTATTGATGGTGTTTATACTGAGCCGCGTGCTATCACCAGAGTAGTCAATCGAGACGGATTAACCCTCTATGAATGGAATGAAGAGTCCGTAACGCTTTGGTCTACACAAACGGTTGAAAAAGTCAGAAGTCTCCTCCACTCAGCCGCTGTAAGTGGGACAGGTAAATCAGCCTATCTCCCCAAACCATATATGGGAATTAAAACGGGGACGACCAATCAATTTTATGATTACTGGGCCGTAGGGTTAACAGACGAATATACAACCGGGGTATGGGTTGGACATGATTTTCCTCAAAACATGCAGAGCATTGAAAAAAATCGTCCTAGTCACATGATTTGGCGGGACATTATGAGATAAGAAATGTTCGAGGCGCAAAACCATTTCAAAATTTAAACTTTTTTCACCTATAAACGATAAAACCTAGGTTTTATCGTTTAACTTGGGTGAGAATAGGTAAACTCGCTAATATTCCATTATAAATTTTTAGTGCAGCAAAAAAGACTATCACAATCACCAGACTCCAAAATAATACTTGAAATAAGACAATACCTACCATGCCTCCTCGCGACAACGAGGGGGTTATTTTGTAGACAAAGAGTACAAAGTAAATGAAACAAGAGGCCAAAAAAATAAGCATTAAGCCTACAATAGAATTGACACTAACGATTGACACAAGTGCGCCTATAAAGAAAACAAGTGCTAAAGGACGAACACTTTGAATCGCTTCTCCGCTGGAGTCCTTTGAAAAAAAGAGCAGACTAAGCTCGTTAATAGTTTCCGCGATCAATTTTAGAGCAGCAAAAACCATAAAAAAAACTGTCATCAGCAAAATTAAAACAAATAAATTCAATTGAATATCCGATAAAAACTCTCTCATCCCTGCGTAAATTCCAATCCCTTTAAAAAGTGAAACAAACACATCTACTCCATACACCGCAAACGTTAAACTAAACAATAAAATAGAAAACAAAGGAAAGTATCCTGTTATGTAAGTATTTTTCATCAAAAGCCTCTCCCAAAAATCGACATTACCACTCCCATCATATCCGTTTCAACAACGATTGAAAAGCGAAAGTGGCTGTCCTGAGGCGACAGGCAAATGAAGAGCTCGCAGGTGATGCCTGCATCACTGGAGAGTTATTCATTTAACCCGAGCCTCAAGCCACTGTAGCAAGACAATGAAATCCCAAACTCCCCTAAATTGAAACCTAGATTTTTCTCCACAAAAAAGATGGGTTTCCCCACCTTATTGGACATACCGAATATATTCTCGAGAGCCGAAGGGAACCGGTTCACTAACTGGTTCTGCCTCTTGATAAGTAGACAGTGGAATAATTCCCTCCTTCTCAATGTTGTTATAACGTCTTTTATCCTGCAAAGACTCGTGACCAAACCAAGATACGCCGAACAGAAAACTAAACAGGGAAAGAGAAAGACATACTTTTCTTTTCACTGACAATCACCACCTAGTTATAGCATGGAGTGTCCAAATGGTTTTTATACCCGGAGAAAAGGGAATTTTAGAAAAGAGAAGGCTTCTCTTAAAGGCGACAAGCAAAAGACGAAGAGTAGACAACATACCCTTTTAATTTCTAAGCAATCACTAGCACTTTTTCTGGACCGGACAGGACTAGATGAATATTCGAAAAAAACACTAAATATCCAAGAAAAAGGCATCGACGCCACCTTAAAAATGCAAAATCTAGAAGCTATGTTTTTATTTTCTAAAGGCTCTTTTAATATATTTCGTGCTTATTTCATCTGCTTTTTTGATTAAACCCTTCATTTCTTAGTTAATTTCCATTAATAATTAAGGAAAAGATGCCGGAAAACAAAGCTATATCAAAAGTTATAGACTGGTATGAAAAGCAACAATTTTTGCAAATGCAGCCACAAGAAAAACTGATTCCACTTGGGGCTAGACACTTAAACCAGTTTAACAACCATATACTTCCTAAAATTCCCGAAGAAAACACCCCCACATTCTCTTGGGATCTCTCTACTTCAGAAATATTTTTAGGTATTTCGGTCACTTTCTACTTATTTATTAGTTTGCAGGGATCCCTTATCGGCGAGAGTTTCCTGAATGCATCCCCATATTTTTTACGTTATAATGCTTGTATGGTCTTTGTTGCTTCATAGGAATTGAATGTGTAAATAAGGAAAAGCTGATAGTAACTCTAGACATATTATGTGATTCATCAAATTTTCTACGCCTAAAGGAGGGTCTTTATTGTCTATACTTCATTTTGCCATCATCTCACCCTTTTTGATGGCATTATTGGTTCCAGCTTTTTATTTTCTTTTTAAGAAGATACATACAGGTTGGTTTGTTCTTATTTTACCCATTGTACTATTTAGTTATTTCTTACGATTTATCCCCGTTACAGAAGCGGGTGATGTCGTTAAGAGTACAGCAGAGTGGATGCCTTCATTAGGAATAAACTTTGTGGCATACGTTGATGGGTTAGGACTATTATTTGCGTTATTAATTACAGGAATCGGCTCGCTTGTTGTTCTGTATTCCATTTTTTACTTAGAAAAAGCAAAGGAAGCGCTACATAACTTTTATGTTTATCTGCTTCTCTTTATGGGAGCAATGCTCGGTATTGTTTTATCTGATAACTTAATGGTTCTCTATATGTTCTGGGAATTCACATCAATTTCCTCCTTTTTGTTAATTGGTTATTGGTATCACCGTGAACGATCACGTTACGGAGCACAAAAATCAATGCTGATAACGGTATTTGGTGGGTTAGCGATGCTAGGTGGCTTTGTTTTGCTCTCCATCATGGGTGATACATTTAGCATTAGAGAGCTAGTGGCGATGTCAGATGATCTTTATCGTCAACCACTCTTTATCCCAGCTATGCTTCTCGTCCTTTTAGGAGCCTTTACTAAATCGGCACAGTTCCCATTTCACATTTGGCTTCCGGATGCAATGGAAGCACCAACTCCAGTCAGTGCCTATCTACACTCAGCGACGATGGTCAAGGCGGGTATCTATCTTGTTGCACGTTTAAGCCCTGTCTTTGCGCAATCAAGTACGTGGTTTTGGCTTGTCGGAGGTATTGGACTATTAACCCTTTTCTGGGGAGCTTTTAATGCTGTTAAACAAACGGATTTAAAAGGGATTCTTGCCTTTTCAACGATCAGTCAGCTTGGGTTAATTATGTCTCTCTTAGGGGTCGGATCTGCTGCGTTGCATTATGACTATAAAGAATATTATCTAGTCGCAACAGTTGCCGCTGTCTTCCACTTAATCAATCATGCAACCTTTAAAGGTAGCTTGTTTATGGTGGTTGGCATCGTGGACCATGAAACCGGAACCCGAGATATAAGAAAACTTGGTGGTCTTATGAGTTTGATGCCAATCACGTTTACAATAGCCTTGATCGGAACGTTTTCCATGGCTGGGCTTCCACCCTTTAATGGCTTTCTAAGCAAAGAGATGTTCTTTACTGGAATGGTTAAAGTTGCTGAAATGAATATATTTAACTTAGAAACATGGGGATTATTGTTCCCGGTGATTGCTTGGATTGCCAGTGTCTTCACATTCTTGTATAGTATGATGCTTTTATTTAAGACTTTTACTGGAAAATATCAGCCAGAAAAACTTAAGAAAGCACCACATGAAGCTCCTTTTGGGATGTTGCTTTCCCCTCTAGTTTTGGCTTCGCTTGTGATTATCTTCGGGATTTTTCCAAATCTTTTATCACACACTATTATCAAGCCAGCAGTTGTGTCGATTTTACCAGGGGTACTGACCTCACCAAAGCCGTTAGAGGTTCATATTAAAGCATGGCATGGCCCTAATATTGAGCTATATATGACACTCGGGGTAATTGCCGGCGGAACTTTATTATTCTGGTTGCTCTCTAAATGGATAAACATATACGATAAATTCCCAGCTAGGCTTTCATTAAATTACATGTATGACAGTGGTCTAACAGGGTTAGAAAAAGGTTCATATAAACTAACCAAAAAGGTCATGAACGGTTTTATTCGAACATACCTAGTCTATATTTTCACCTTTTTCATCGGACTGCTTTTATTTACTTTATGGTCTAAAGATGCCTTTTCGTTCAATACGGATGATTTAGCTCCTGTTGGGATCTACGAACTAGTATTGGCCATACTCTTATTACTTGGGACGTTTACGATTTTATTAGCAAAATCACGTTTAACTGCTATCATCTCGCTCGGAGCAGTCGGGTATACCGTTTCCCTATTTTACGTGTTATTTCGAGCACCTGATTTGGCTTTAACACAGCTCGTCATCGAAACGGTTTCTGTCGCTCTTTTCTTACTATGCTTTTATCATCTCCCACGACTTTCACGTCATGAAGAGCATGTAGGCTTTAAACTAGGAAATGCATTGATTTCGATTGGGGTTGGACTCGTAATCACCTTGATTTCCATTTCAGCTCATAGTCAAAAAATGTTCAGTTCTATATCTGAATTCTATATCGAGAATGCCTACAAAGAAGCAGGAGGAAAAAATTTAGTCAATGTCATCCTAGTCGATTTCCGTGGCTTTGACACCCTATTTGAAATTTGTGTTTTAGCTATTGCTGCATTGGGTATTTTCTCCATGATTAAACTTCGATTAGCAAGGAGGAATGAAGGATGAAAACCAATGATGTGATTCTTCAAACCGTCACGACGATCGCAGCCTTTATGATCATTTTATTTTCCATACAACTTTTCTTTGCGGGTCATTATTATCCTGGTGGAGGGTTTATTGGTGGATTGATGACATCTGGAGCGCTCGTCTTGTTGCTACTTGCTTATGATATCAAAACGGTTGCGTATATTTTACCGATTGACTATAAGATCATGACGGCGATAGGATTACTGCTCTCCGTTGGAACCGGAACAGGAGCCCTATTGTTCGATGTACCGTTCTTAACTCATGCATTTAATGATTTTCATCTTCCATTACTAGGTAAGCAATCCCTTCATACCGCTGTCATCTTTGATACGGGCGTGTACCTAGTCGTCATTGGGGTTACGATGACGATTATTCAAACGATTGGAGAGAGTGAATAATGGAAATATTAATGTCTATTGTCATTGGAATTTTATTTATGAGCGCCACCTACTTAATTTTATCCAAAAGCCTACTTCGGATTATTATTGGGACAGGACTTTTAAGTCATGGCGCTCACCTACTGATCTTAACAATGGGGGGATTAAAAGAGGGAGCTGCTCCACTTCTTGGAGAACATGCACCTTCCTATGTTGACCCTTTACCACAGGCACTTATCTTAACTGCAATCGTTATCAGTTTTGGTGTTACATCCTTTTTCTTGGTACTTGCTTACCGTGCCTACCAAGAGATCGGCACAGACAATATGGATCAAATGAGAGGAAATGAAGGAAATGACTAACTTATTAATACTCCCAATCCTCATCCCTCTTTTAACAGCAATCTTGCTTATGTTTCTTGGAAAGTGGATTGGCGCGCAGAAATGGATTTCTCTTTTTTCAACTGGCGGATCTGTTTTTACCGCCGTTATTTTATTAAATACTGTATATAATGAAGGGATTCAAACCGTGAACGTTGGAAGTTGGGAGGCACCTTTTGGAATTACCCTTGTGTCTGACCCTTTATCAGCCTTACTCGTGTTAACGACGAGTATCATCACATTCTTAGTTCTGGTTTATTCCTTCAAATCGATTGGTGAATCTCGTGAAAAATTCTACTATTATCCAATTATCCAATTCCTACTAGTAGGAATTAATGGTGCGTTTACAACCGGTGATATCTTCAATTTATTCGTCTTTTTTGAAGTGATGCTAATGTCTTCCTATGTGTTGCTCGTTTTGGGAGGTACACAAATTCAGCTTCGAGAATCCATTAAATACATTTTAGTGAATGTCATATCTTCTGCTTTGTTTGTTGTAGCAGTCGCGTACCTCTATTCCGTTGTCGGTACACTCAATATGGCCCATATATCTCAACGAATTACCGAATTGAATCAACCTGGAATCATTACCGTTATTGCGATGTTGTTTCTAATCGTATTTGGCTTAAAGGGAGCTATTTTTCCTCTTTACTTTTGGCTTCCGGGTTCTTATTTTGCCCCTCCCATACCGGTTCTCGCGCTGTTTGGGGCATTGTTAACGAAGGTGGGCGTTTATTCTATCCTACGAACGTTTACGCTCTTCTTTCATATCGATACGAACTTCACGCACACTTTGTTACTATGGCTCGCTATCGCAACCATTATTGCGGGTATTATTGGTGCCATTGCTTATTGGGATGTCAAGAAAATCATTATCTATAATGTCATTATTGCTGTAGGGGTCATTGTATTAGGAATTGCCGTGAATACCGAAACATCGCTTCAAGGCTCTGTCTATTACCTACTTCATGACATGTTAGTAAAAGCAGCTTTATTTTTACTCATTGGTGTGATGGTAACCATTAGCGGGACGAGTAATTTACGCCAAATGGGCGGTATGATTAAACAATATCCTCTACTAGCCTGGTCGTTTTTTGTAGCTACCTTATGTTTAGCAGGCATTCCACCTTTTAGTGGATTTGTTGGGAAACTTTTAATCATCCGCGGAGCTATGGAGGCAGAACATTATGTAGCAGCGGGAGTGGTTCTGCTTTCTAGCTTATTTGTTCTCTATTCTGTGATGAAGATTTTCATCAACGGTTTTTGGGGTGAGCCGAAAGAATATGAAGTGAAAAAAGAGACCAATATTCCTTACTTATGGGCTCCAGGAGCCGTTCTCGTGCTACTCGCCGTTTTGTACGGATTAAGTGCAGACTTCCTTCGTCCACTAATGATTCAAGCCACGGATGTATTAATAGACCCTAAAATCTATATACAAGCCGTCTTAAAGGAGTAGTGTTGTATGGCCTTTCAAATTTTATTAAACTTTGTACTCGCATTTTTATGGATGTTCCTAACCGTGTCATTTACGGCACAAAAATTTATCATAGGGTATTTAATAGGGCTCATCGTTATTGCTGCATTCCGTCGCTTTTTCAATTCTCGGTTTTACTTGATTCGTTTTATTGCTGTTTTACAGCTTTTCTTCATCTTTTTAAGAGAATTAATACTATCCAACATTTCGGTTTTAAAAACGATTTTAAGACCGAAGTTAAATATTAAGCCTGGCATTTTCGCATTCCCAACAAAGTTAACGAGTGATTGGGAAATTACGATTCTTGCTAACTTAATTACGCTGACACCAGGGACCCTTGTCATGGATATTTCAGCCGATAATAAAATCTTATACGTGCACGCAATCGATGTCGACGATGTCGATGAAGCAATTAATAGCATACGAAATACGTTTGAAAAAGCGATCATGGAGGTGACTCGGTAATGCTTGAAGTAATAATTCAAATCTCTTTACTCGCGGTATCTCTTTCGATGCTAGGACTAATCTATCGAGTGATTAAGGGCCCCTCCATTCCAGATAGAGTCGTCGCACTTGATGCAATTGGAATCAATTTGGTGGCGCTCGTTGCCTTGATTTCGATGCTCCTTCATACGCATGCGTTCTTAGAAGTGATTCTTTTGCTTGGAATTCTTGCCTTTATTGGGACAGTTGCCTTTTCTAAATTTTTAGAGAAAGGGGCGATTATTGAACGTGATCGAGACCATCATTAGCATTTTCATTGGATTCTTTTTGATTGTTGGTGCCTTTTTAACACTTGTCACGGCTTTTGGACTAATTCGTTTACCGGATGTCTATACGCGGAACCATGCTGCCTCTAAAAGCGCTACGCTTGGTGTCATGTGTATTCTACTGGGGACCTTTTTGTTCTTTTATGTAACCGAAGGACATTTCAATTCGAGAGTAATCCTCGGTATTGGATTTATTTTCATAACCGCGCCTGTGTCGGGACACTTAATATCCCGAGCAGCTTATAATTCAGGAGTGCCGTTATGGGAGAAAAGTGTTCGGGATGATTTACAATTAAAAAAACAACAAGAAAAAGATAGCTTATAAAGTGGGACTATCAGCTGAGAATAATTCATTTTTCAGCGAATGATTCGCTGAACTATATAGAGCTTTATTGACTCATTATTCTCGAACATAGTCTAGACCAATTCAAAACAGTAAGACTTGAAGAGGATTTATTGGAGTCAGTTAATACTAGTTTTAAAAACAGAAAACGGCTCACACCTAGTGAGCCGTTTTCTGTTAATTATAATGACAACATAGATCAATTCTAGGCGATATTTTTTCTAGTTATCAATATGATTCATCTAGAAGCATGCATGCTCTTTCAAGTATAGTTTATTTTTCGAAAATTCTTTTAGCCTATAAAAACAGATGGAAACACACTTTTTTTTCCTCATTTCGAGTTAAAAATAAGCGAAATGATGCCCAAAGTCATTCTTCATCACAAATTGAGGACTACTTCGAAAAGCCACAATTTTTGCAAAAACAGCCCTTTTGAAACAAGTTCATGAAAGGTCGACTGGTTATTCCTCCTGTGAGATTACAATAGGAATGACTCGCCTTTTCTGGCACTGTATTAAATAGCCCCTTGCTAAGTGCAATTATTTCCCCTTAGTTCTGCTCAGTATATTCATCATAGATGTTGGAAAATCCTATTTACTCATGGTCATGAAATTACCATCAGATTCCGAAAGAAAACCTTACCGTTTTGGAACAACCGCCATCGTGCATCTTGATGTACAGATAAGTTGTTCTTGTTCATCACGAATTTGAATGTCCCATACCATAGTTGTTTTTCCTTGATGAACAATAGTTCCAGTTGCCGTCACGATTCCCTCTCGTTTTGCTTTAATATGATTTGCGTTTATTTCCAGTCCAAAGCAAATTTCTTTTTCTTGATCAATTAATTGAATAGCCCCTAAGCTTGCGACCGTTTCAGCAAGAGCAACAGATGCCCCTCCATGTAAGTAACCTAATGGCTGACGAGTTCGCTCATCTACTGGCATCGTCGCAATAATCTTCCCTTTCTCAACACTCAGTAATTCTATTCCAAGTCCCGAGATTAATGTGTTTTCTAAATTCATTTTTTCCCCTCCATTTGACTTTTTTATGTACATATTAGTTTTACCCTTTTATTGGTAGATTCGTCAATGAATATCCATTCATTTTAGAAAAGAAAGAACACTTTTATTTTGGAAAATCTGAATTGACATACCGCCCTAGCATCATACATATTTTGTATTATAGGGTCGACCTAAATAACAATCCGAGGTGACTGTTTTATGTATCGTTATCATCCCTTTTATCCTTCCACTCAACGTAGCCTCCCCCCCAGATTCCAGTCTGTTTATCCCTTTTACCCTCGTGATTTCACCCCCGTTTCTACGAAGCTATTTAAAAAATCGGCTGAGATGTCATTACCATTAATAGAAGATGCACGTCTATTAATGAAAAATATTATTGTTTCAAAAAGCTTTTCAAATAAATTAATGGATGCCGCTCAAAAATCAGATTCAAATGCCGTCAATTCCCTCGTTCTTTCAATCGGCATGCAATCTCAACCAAAGATTAGTTATAACCCTGATGGTTTATCCATTGTATTTTTGAAGGATTACGAAAATGTAGACTGTTGCAAAGTTAATCTTGCTCTTCGTTGGCGATAACGACGAGCTTTTTTTGGGATGCTGTGACGAATTGCGGACAGACTAAAATCAAAAAGGAGGACCTTCTCGTGGCAGAACTATATCCCTACCTTTTTTCAAATGATGCCAGGAAACAGGCTAATTATTATGCGGAAGCACTTAAAGGAAAGGTTATTAGTGTTCAAACCTTTGCCGATGCTCCACAAGCAAAAGAGGATATCAAAGAGAAAATCATGCACTTAGTCCTTCAAGCCGCTGGTCAAAAATTTTTCATAGCTGATTCCATAACAGAAGAGGTGAAAATAGGAAATTCAATGGAATTGACGTTAGTGTTTCCGACCGTAGAGGAAGCACACCTCGCATTTCAAGCACTATCCTCCAGAGGGAAAGTCCTTATCCCCTTTGAAAAAATGTTCTGGGGAAGTATGTTTGGCCGACTTCAAGATCCCTTTGGCGTAACTTGGCAAATATCTACATAAGATATGCGCAAAGCGCCCGCTCACCGGCGACCTGCATAAGAAAAGAACTGGCCTGAGGCGCGCTCTTTGCCTCATGACAGGGCTTGGCTTATGACCTCGAGCCGGTGGCGCCTGGAGTTAAACACACAGATATGCGCAAGGCGCCCGCTCACCGGCGACCTGCATAAGAAAAGAACTGGCCTGAGGCGCGCTCTTTGCCTCATGACAGGGCTTGGCTTATGACCTCGAGCCGGTGGCGCCTGGAGCTAAACACACAGATATGCGCAAGGCGCCCGCTCACCGGCGACCTGCATAAGACAAGAACTGGCCTGAGGCGTGCTCTTTGCCTCATGACAGGGCTTGGCTTATGACCTCGAGCCGGTGGCGCCTGGAGCTAAACACCAAAACCACTTTAAAAACCCAAGCTTCTTTTCTCAATAAAACAGCCCTTCTCCACTATGGAAAAGGGCACAATATTTTTTTAAGGCTGTTTCCGCAAAGTTTGTTGCTTTTCGCACCAGTCTATAAACGGTGATATAGCTATGTTTCGGGCATCATTTCGTCTATTTTTGATGGAAATAACAATGAAATGGGCGATTTAATCAAAAATCAGGTGATTTAGCCAAAATGTATACGAATAGAGCCATTTATAAAGATTCTTTTACAGCAGTGTAGTACAGCTTTAAAGATTAATTTTAGAGCTTTTTGTATTCTCTAAGTCAAAATATTTTTCGAACTTAAGGAATCCGCAATCTATTACATTTTATTGCAACAAGGGTACCGAAATCTTTAATAATAAGGATACGGGTAGTAACCCCCACCGTAATAAGGTGGATATCCATATCCTCCATACCCTCCATAGTACGGGTATGGTCTTGGCCTAAAAAGAGCGGATCCTACTAGGCCACCTGCTAATCCTCCAATAAATGGTCCTCCAAAGAAATATCGGCCTCCACCAAATCCATAAGGTCTTCTTCCAAATCCACCATATGGTCGACGTTCATTCATACTGTTACCTCCTTCTATTTTCGGGCTCATTACTTATGTATGCAAAAGAAAAAGAAAAGCATGGGCAGATGCGGATACCCACGATTTTTTCCTATAATTATAGAATATTAATATATCAATTTTTCCGAAAACCGGGCTCGATTTGACTGTCTTTTCAGTTTGTCAACTTACAGCAAAATTGCGCCCACCCACCCAAATAAAATGAGCGGAAGGTTAAAGTGGAGAAAAGTTGGTACACAGGTGTCCCAAATGTGATTATGTTGGTTATCGGCATTCAAGCCCGCTGTCGGCCCAAGGGTACTATCTGATGCCGGGGAACCTGCATCCCCCAGTGCTCCTGCTGTCCCGATAATGACAATTGTAGCGAGCGGGCTAAAGCCTAGCTGAATCGCTAATGGTACAAAGATCGTCGCAATAATAGGAATAGTTGCAAACGAAGATCCGATCCCCATGGTAATAACCAGTCCAACTATTAGCATTAACAAGGCCGCAACAGTCTTGTTATCACCGATGAGGAAGGCTGTGTTTTCTACTAAAGATTCTACATCACCTGTTGCTTTAATCACGGCTGCAAATCCATTTGCTGCAATCATCACGAAGCCGATGAACGCCATCATTTTCATGCCTTCAGTCAACAAATCGTCTGCTTTTCTCCAAGGAACAGCACCACTCACATACAATAATAGCAATCCAGAAAGCGCCCCGATGATCATTGATTCGAATAGAAGTTGAAATACAAGTGCCACGACAATAGAAATTGCGGCAAATAGAATTCTTTTTTTCGAATGTACTTCTTTGGTTATTTCATTGGAAAGTGTAGCTTCTCGATAGGTTCTTGGTTTTCGATAAGATATAAACAGAGCAATCAGCAAGCCAACGATTAGTCCGACCGTAGGAATCATCATTGCTTTTGGAATGTCATTTAAGGCGATTTCCATTCCACTTTGCGCCATGTTACTGGCAATGATTTCATGAAACATGAATCCAAATCCGACAGGTAATAAAATATATGGAGCCGTTAAGCCGAATGTTAATACGGTTGCCATTAAACGACGATCAAGGCTCAATTCGTTCATCGTTTTTAACAGCGTAGGAATTAACAACGGAATGAAGGCGATATGAATTGGAATGACATTTTGAGAAAGAATTGCTATTAATAATACCAATAAAATCAATAGCACTTTGGTTAACTTTTTTTTGCGTGATGAATTTTCTTTTCCAACGATTTTCATCATGCCCTCCACAAGGGCATTTGGTACACCTGTAGCAGAAATAGCTACTGCAAAGCCACCTAGAAGCGCATAACTAAGGGCAATAGTTGCCCCTCCTCCTAAACCTTCTGAAAAAACAGCGACCGTCTCTTCTAGCGATAAACCTCCTGTCACTCCTCCTACTAACGCTCCAATAATAAGCGCCAACACAACGTTAACGCGAAATAAACTTAATAATAACATGACCAATACAGCGATAATAACGGCATTCATTCTTTTGACTCCTCTCACACACTCTCTTTCCTTTAGTTTGGTAAATTGGTAGAGTGTTAAACGATGTACTTTAATCTATCAGATAATCTGGTAAATTGTCAATTCTTTAGTAAAGGCTGTTTTCGCAGAGTTTGTTGCTTTTCGCACCAGTCTATAAACTTTGCGAAAACAGCCTTTAATTGCTCGTGATACATACGAGTAATTAAACAAACCAGATACGTGTTTGAATGGATTCGCCAAAAGCTAAGTGCAAAAACGCATAAAAATCCAAACTATTTAACCCTCTTAAATAGGGTAGTTTTCACAAAGAATATTATTTTTCGAATTAGTACATATAGCGTTTTAAAAATCGATTTCGGGGCATCTTTTCGAAATTTCTAGAACGTAATCATGATAAAGAGGAAGAAATCCATTCATCATTAAATTGAATAGCAATAACGAATACGAAAAGAACCTAAAAAAAAAGCCATTCTAAAAAGAATGGCTTTTTTATGGGAACTATTTTTCCAGATTTTCAAACTTCTCAACAAAAAGAGCTAGAGTACGAACCATCGCTCCCGTACCACCACTTGGCCCTAAGTCATGAGCAGATTTCGACGTTGCCGTTCCGGCGATATCTAAATGGACCCAAGGCGTGCCTTCAGTAAATTCTCCAACAAATGCCCCACCGAAAATAGCATGACCATCTCTTCCCGGAGAGTTATTTAAATCAGCTACCGGGCTTTTGCGCACACGCTTCTTATCGCTCTCGGTATAAGGTAAACGCCACATAAATTCTCCTGCTTCAAAAGAAGCTTCTAACATTTGCTCAAACATTGCCTCATGATTGGTCAATGCTCCTGTTTTATCATAGCCTAGCGCCACGATGACACCACCTGTTAGAGTAGCTACATCCACTAAATAATCTGCACCATGATGCTTCGCATATGTCATAGCATCCGCTAAAGCGAGGCGGCCCTCTGCATCGGTATTCAGTATTTCAATCGTTTTACCACTCATCGAGGTAATCACATCATCTGGCTTGAAAGCATTCCCACTTACCATATTGTCCGTAGAAGGTATGACTGCCACAACATTTTGTTCCGGCTTCAGTTCCCCAATGACTTCCATAGCACCTAGAACAGCTGCAGCTCCGCCCATATCTGATTTCATGCCGACAATTCCGTCTTTGGGCTTAATGGAATATCCACCCGTATCAAAGGTTATTCCCTTTCCTACGAGCCCAATTACATCTTTCCACTCATCTTTACCTTGGTACTTAAGTACAATCATCTTGGGTGGCTCAGTCGATCCTTGATTCACCGCTAAAAGAGCTCCCATGCCTAACTCTTCCATTTGCTCTTTTTCTAAAATTTCTGCTTCAAACCCATACTTCTCAGCTAATTCTAGCGAATAGTGGGCTAGCTTGGTTGCGGTGAGAATATTCCCTGGCATATTCACTAATGAACGAGCAGAGTTTGTCCCGCGTCCATGAGCATAGCCAACCTCTAAGGCTGCGCTTACTTCTTGCTGATCACTAGAAGAGTAGACCACCACTTCCTCTATATTTTGTTCAGGCACATTTGATTTTTGCTTGTATCCTTCGAATTGATATGTACTCATGGTTGTCGCTTCGCTAAAAGCGTGAGCCGCATCGTTAGCGCTAATAACATCGCTGATAAACGTATCAACAGCTAATGCTACTTTTTTTGTACGAAGGTTTGCTAACGTCTTTCCTACTTTCCCAAAAGCTACTCGTAGCTCATCAAACGATAAATCCTTCTCTTTGCCTAGACCGACAAAAATCAGTCTTTTCGCACCAATAGCTCCTAACGTATGAACAGTGGCAACTTGTTTCATTTTATACTGAATGTCTTTTGCTTTTACAAGCTCGGTTAATTGTCCCTTAAATGTATCGTCGAGTTCTTTTACCAGACCCGTAAATTCCGGCTTTTGATACACACCTACGACTAACGCATCTATTTCTTCATGTAACCTTATTTCTTGTTCTACTGAATATTTCATCGAGAACACCTCCACCGTTATTATAGCGAAATATGCTTTCACATTCTAGCATTCCACCTTCCAAGTACTTTTAGGTAGCTCTCGCCTCCTAACGTTTTTTGAGCTAAAATTGTGGTATACTAATAAGAAATAATTTCCGATTTTTTTGATTTTAATTCATTTTAATTTGAAAGGGTGCTGGCACGTTTTATGGATTTATTTTTGAACTTTCCGCTAATGGCTTCTCTATTTGCTATCTTCTTCGCCCAATTTGTCAAAGTACCGATTCAATACATTGCTACCCGTGAATGGAACTGGTCGCTCGTTACTTCGACCGGTGGGATGCCCAGTTCTCACTCCGCTGCTGTTACCGCATTAGCAACAGGCATCGCCTTAGAAACGTCTTTAAACTCACCGATTTTTGCTGTAGCAGCTGTTTTTGCCATTATTGTAATGTTCGACGCAACGGGTGTGCGCCGCCAAGCTGGTGAGCAAGCAATTGTATTAAATCAGCTTGTGACCGATTTTCAACGATTCGTCGTGGAAGCGAAAGAATGGCAGAAAAAACCAGAGCAAGAAAAACGGAAAGAATTAAAAGAGCTTCTTGGTCACAAACCGAATGAAGTATTTTTTGGTGCGGTTACAGGCGTGGGATTAACAATTTTACTTCACTTCTATATTTGGACATAAGGAGGAAACAGATGCGTGTCATATCTATTTGCCCTAGTAATACGGAATTAATGGAATACTTAGACTTAACCTCATTTCTCATTGCCCTAGACGATGATTCTGATTGGCCAAAGCATATTCAACACTTACCACGATTAGGTCGGGATTTGTCGATTGATATGGACAAATTGGTAGCGATGGAACCGGATCTTGTTCTCGCTTCATTAAGCGTTCCTGGTATGGAAAAAAACGTGGAACAGCTACAAAAACGACAAATTCCCCACTTAGTTCTGAATCCTCAAAGCCTACACGATATCTATCTCGATTTACTTAAAGTAGGAGAAGCCTGCGGTATTCAAGACGAAGCAGAGGAAAGGGCAAAAAAATACATAAACTTAGTAGAAGAACTTCGAACCATCGGTCGCAGCCAAACTCAACAACCAACAATCTATTGGGAATGGTGGCCAAAGCCCGTTTTCACACCCGGAAGAATTAATTGGTTAACTGAAGTTAGTCAACTTGCTGGCGGAATTAACGCCTATGAAGATGTCGAACTCGCTAGTGTCCAAACTGATTGGAACGATGTAAAACGCCGAAATCCCGATGTCATCGCCATGGCCTGGGTTGGCGTCCAACAGCAAAAAATGAAAGCGAGTGCTCTCAAAAAAAGACCTGGTTGGCAAGAAATGAAGGCCATTCAAAACCATACCATTCACTTGCTCGAAGAAGAACTATACTGTCGTCCATCACCTCGATTGTTAGAAGGGGTGGTAAAACTCGGCAAGCTTCTTCATCCTGAGAGTTATGAAAAATATTAAAGGCTGTTTTCGCAACCGTATTTAATCCGTGGAAGGATTAGTATCGAGGCATCATTTCGTCGATTTTCGAATGAAATCTTTTCGAGAATCGTGGATTATTAAAGTTAAAAGCAACGATGTATATGAGTAGAGCCCTATTAAAAGAAGTTTCTGGAAATTCTTATTTTCCCGCCAAGGTATATAACTCCCCGTCTAAAACAGTTCATAGTAAAAGGAGGGAGACCAAGTCTCCCTCCTTTTACTTATTCTTCAAGTGTTTTATTGTATTGTGGTCGAAAAACTTGTAAATCCTTTGTTTCATTCAGATTCAAAAGTGTTTCTTCAGTTAATACACCTTTACCCATTGAGACGACATAAACATCGACCTCTTTCTTTCCCCATTCATTGTACACCTGATCCACGGTATCGTAATACAAATCCAGCCTGTCCCCTTTAATGGCACTTCCTTTATCCGCAACGACACCAAATCCGTACTCCGGAATAAAAAGAATTGTACCAAGAGGAAACACCGATAAATCAGCCGCAATGGTGGAGTACAAATCTCTTTTCACTTTCACCCCAGAGTATGTAATGCCATAGAGCGGATGATTTTCATCTTTTCCAGTTGATTCTACTCCTGCAGTATACCCCGTGGCTACTACCGTTTTCAAAGGATATTGAGACCAGTTAAACGAACTTTCTAATCTAGGCTTTGTGCTCATCACTACTTCACTTGCCGAAATTTTCTTTGAATCGTCCCTGACTGTTTTTAACATTTTATACCCAATCGATATTGTTTTTGTTTGATGTTCCACTTTTTGCTCCGCTTGCTGTATAAGTGCACCGATAAAACTTGAAGCTTTCACACCAGATACCGTTTCTAGCGTTGTCATAAGCGCCAGAACAACTAAAAGAGTCATGATGGTTCGTTTCGTCCATAGTTTTGTCATTTTCATTACTCATTCACTCCTCCCAGATATATTACTTTCCCATCTGACAGAGAAATATGCGTAATAAAGGTAACTTGTCATATTTTTTGAAAATTCAACATTTTCTGCAAAGCATGAAGAAATATGCCTTTTCAGACTCAATTTATTGCCAATCATCTAGTTTTCACGTATATGTGTGGAGGATAGATTGACGAAAGTTCCGATTTTCCCAACAAGGTTTCACCCTTAAAATTTAGGATTTTTATTTTTCTTCTTGATAACTCACCTGTTTTAAAATGGATTATAGAATTTGAAAAAACAAAAAAACTACCAAACCATTGGTAGTTTTAAAACATTTGATAGCCTTTTTTACGTAAGATCCTGCTAGTTAACCCAGAAACAATGGCACCTGCTAGACCACTAACCAAGATCACGACATCGACTGTCGCCAAATTGCCAATTTTTTCACCTAAGGAACTGAACGAAGTCCCAGGATCTTTAAAATAGGCTATGAACCTCACCTCATCTATGATAAAGATTGTGATTACTGGATAAATAATTGCCATGACCCACGTCATGCGAAGAAGCATATTAAGAATGAATCCAATACTATAAAACAAAACAAAAAAGATTAAAATGGAAAGAACAAACTGAGCAATGTTCATTGAGTACACCTCCTACTTGCGCTATGATTTAGTGTACTCAAATGTAATGGTTACGTCAATTAGTAGAACCAAAAAAAAGCATGATTTACTTTGACCGTAAATCATCCTTTTTTTCCAATTCATCTTACTTCTTTCCACTCCCTCCACAACGAGGACATGTTTCTGAGCCACCGAGAATGAGCTGAAAATACCCTTTACCTGAACAGTACATACATTTTTTCGTTTGAGTAGAAATCAGCTTTGCCATATTCTTTTTCCTCTCCTTTTGAAATATCTTAATTTTCTGATAATATAACATCCTTTTCCGGATTAGAAAAGAGGCAAATTCAATCGCATTCTCCCATGAAAGCGAATACATTATGATATTTCTGCTTTATCCTCGCTCTCCCGCCTTTTTTAGTTTTTCAGGTGGAATATTCAAACATCCTTTTCAATGAGGCTCATTTCTTACACATGGTTGCTATTACATCTAATTCTCGCTAGAATACTGCATTCTGGGGATGGATTTCGTCAAAATAGACAAATAAATGTCCCGAATTTTTTATCGGTTTATTTCCTGCTGTGAGAACTGCCTTCAACAATGAGTAGACATCATAATACTTCAAAAAAACAGCCGATAGGTCGTATAGCCAAATACTTCTCCAGGGTCAACATCCTCAATCTTTTCTTTCCTATGCTGCCAATTTTTCTGTAAAATTTCGAACAGCATAGTCGATGTTTCGTTCGCAGGCAAATCATTAGGATCGATCCAACGTACTTCCATAATCTCCTTCTCTTGAGGAACAAGACGCTGATGATTGCTAGCTTTCAAGGAGAAGACCAACATATTATCACTAATCTCTTCACGAATAACCCCTGTTCGGAGACCGATTAGTCCTTGAACCTCCGCCTCTATTCCAGTCTCTTCTTTCGTTTCGCGAATTGCCGCCTCATCGGCTGTCTCTCCCTCTTGAACAAACCCGGCAGGTAGACTCCATTTCCCTTTAAGACCACCATATTTTTTCTTGACGACTAACCACCTCCCCTTTTCATCAAGGACTAATCCAGCGACACACATCCACACTTTTCCTCTAGACAATCCCATTCCTCCTCAACTTCTTTTTATATGCATTGTTGCTTTTGTCACAAAGAAAATACAGGTAGTAAGGTTTCGTGTTCTTTCTTACTATCTATCTTGAAATGAAAAATTTCTTAGTTAGGAAAGGCTCTTACCGCATTCTGTGTTTCTTTTAAATTAGTTATCGGTACTATACCCTTGTATTTTTTATTTCGCTTTAATGACAGATCAAAGGGATGCCCCGAACTCCTTCTTATATGAGGAAATACAATTAGTTGCAAAAACGACCTTTTCCTATTAGCAACCTTAAACCAACTTTCAATTCCAATCAACTATTTACTATAGTGTATTACAAAGTAGTTGACCGCTATTATGTAATACACTATAGTATAGAAAAGGAGATGGTTTCCATACAGTAAATCGATTATTAGAAGGGTTGTTTTTACTTTTTACTTACTAAACATCACACTTAGTCTGATTTTTTTAGAACGCTAACAGTACTCGAGCCAGTTAATACGATGTAAGGAGGAGAACCTTGTCAACCACCACCCAAATGCTCAAAGGCCTATTAGATGGCTGTTTATTAGCACTTATCGCCCAAGGAGAAACATACGGTTATGAAATCACCAAAAAATTAGAAGAACATCATTTCTCTGTGGTTAGTGAAGGAAGCATCTACCCTGTTTTAATGAGATTACAGAAAAACGAATTTGTCACGACGGCGATGAGAAAATCACCGAATGGACCGAAACGAAAATATTACAATATTACAGAGAAAGGTGTAGAAGAATTAAAGACATTCAAAGAGCGTTGGGGAGAGCTTTCCCAAGGAGTTACATCTTTATTGAAAGAAGGGGAGTAGAAAGATGCTTTCAAAAAAATCAGAACAATTCATTATTCAAATGAGAATGCACCTTATTGCAAAAGGAAAAAACGAGCAAGAAATTAGTGAAATAATGGAGGAATTAGAGGATCATTTACTTCAAGCGGAAGCAGATGGGAAAAGCGTCGAGAATATAATCGGGGAAAGTCCAAAGAAATACTTGAGAGATATAAGCTCTTCTATGAAAACAGATATAAAGGAAAACATTAAACTAATTCC
Source organism: Bacillus sp. 2205SS5-2 (assembly GCF_037024155.1). Lineage (NCBI taxonomy): Bacteria > Bacillati > Bacillota > Bacilli > Caryophanales > Bacillaceae > Bacillus > Bacillus spongicola. The sequence goes on along the minus strand of NZ_JAYKTS010000006.1, from coordinate 109,004 downwards.
GCTATTTGCTTTACTTTTAAGCGCCTACTTTAGCTTAGGCCCAGCGATCGAGGGAAGATTTACTCTTTCACAAAACACACTAATCATTGGAGGTATCTGGACTATACTTGGATTAGTCATCAGTGCTTTTTTATTTATTAAAATTGTTCCTATTTTCTATTACTCCAAATGGCTCTACGTCATTGCTATTGGATCTCAGTTAGGCTTGCTAGGAGCGATGGTTGGATTATATTTTTTATTCTTTGATCCATCTATTCAAAATAGCTTTGTCGCCACACCCTTTCAAAATAATCTTATCCTTCTAGGTTGTATCTTAGCATTTATTGCATGTGCTCTTTATACCAAAACCTGGTTTACCATTTTGGTCCCCATCTTTTTAAGCTTTGGACCGATTGCTAACCGCTTTATACCTAATGAGATTAATCAGAATCCGAGCTATATTCTTACTACAATTATGATTGCACTTCTGTCGCTTCTACTCTTCTTATACTATTTGCTTAGGAAGAAAAAAAGAAAAACTACCTGATTAGGTAGTTTTTTTGAATCTATAAAGTATTAATAAGGAATAGCCGTGCATTCATGCATGTCTCAACTCAATAATTCCTTTTAAAAAAATTTAAATTTCCCTTTTTTGAAGACAAGCCCTGCTCCACCAATCATAAATAAGGCACGGTTATCGATGACTTTCTTCATGAAGGATGCAGATGTACCCATTAGTTTCTTACCAAAGACGACCCCAATAGCATCATCTTCACCTAATGAACATACCGTTCCTTTTAAATCTGGAACAAAGGTTTCTAAATCTAGCTTTCCTCTTACAAGCGAAGCAATATTACGTGCACACACTTCACCTTGTTGCATCGCAATTTGAGCTGTTGGTGGGTATGGACGATTGATTTCTTCGTTAATCATTAAGGAAGAATCACCGATAATGAACACATTCTCATGTCCTGGAGCACGAAGGTCTTTTTCTATTTTCACACGCCCACGCATGTTTTCGAATCCTGCTTTTTCAATCAAAGCATTTCCACGAACACCCGCTGCCCAAACAACTGTAGCCGCTTTGATTTCTTCTACCCCTTCTTCGCCTTTTGCAATGAAGATTCCTTGTTCGGTTGCTTCTTTCAAAGGTGTACCAATACGGAATTCGACACCCTTCTTCTCTAATTTTGCACGAGCATACTTGACAAGCTCTGGGTCAAAACCTGGAAGAATCATAGGTGCAGCTTCTACACAAACAATGCGAACTTTACTTTGATCTATATCATACTCAGTGCATAACTCAGGGACGCGATTGCCAAGCTCTCCTAGAAACTCAATTCCAGTGAAGCCGGCACCACCAACGACAATGGTTAGACGTTCATCTTTTTTCTCTTCTTCTAAGCTATAAGTCGCGAATTGATAATCAATATGTTCACGGATATGGCGTGCAGAATTGATGTTCGTAATCGAGAACGCAAATTCTTTTAACCCTTTGATACCGAATGTTTCAGGTTCTGCTCCTAAGGCAACAACTAGGTAATCAAATTCCACTTCACCATCAGACGTTACGATGACTCTCTCTTCAGTTTTGATATCTTCAACCGTTGCTTGCATGAATTTCACACGACTACGATTAATTACAGAGCTGATATCATAACGTACTTTATCATGATGCATCGTACCAGCTGATGCCTCATGTAACCAAGTTGTTTCATAGTGATAATCATTTTTGTTAATTAATACAATTTCGGCTTCATTTGAAATTTGTTTTTGAAGACGAGTTACGGTCATTAAACCCCCGTACCCTGCTCCTAAAACAACGATTCTTGGCTTTCTCACAGGTATCACATCCACCTTTATTAATATTTTTCGATGTTTAAGTATTTGTAGCTTCCACCGCAAAAGCTTTTTTTATCCTGCTCTAACTGCCGCTACCCTTCCCAATACATAAAAGTAAAAAAATTAGAAGAATTCATGGGTCATATCACGTCAATTTAAGCTGAGTTGATTCACTTAACATCTAAGGTTAAGACAAAAATCCTCCCGTTGATGAAAGTCGTATTTATCTATTTTTACAGAACGAAAAAACATTGTGACGTACTTCACGAACAATTACAGAAGATTGGTTCGAAAATTGTCATAAAATCTTAACATTATATCTATAATACATACTATTCTTTTTACCCTCTATTTTCAAGATTAATATAAGATTTGATTAAACTTAAGAAAATTTAGAAAATACACATAATATTATACGAATATACACTTTTCCTATGATAAAATAGAAAGGAGTACTGTTAACTTTTATAGGAGGGATTGGATTGAAGGAAGACCAAAAAATTTATGATATTACAATAATTGGCGGTGGACCAACCGGGTTATTTACGGCCTTCTATGGTGGAATGAGGCAAGCAAGCGTAAAGATTATCGAGAGCTTACCACAGCTTGGTGGGCAACTCGCTACCTTATATCCTGAAAAATACATATACGATGTGGCAGGATTTCCAAAAATAAAAGCCCAGGAACTTGTCGATAATTTAAAAGAGCAAATGAAGAAGTTTGAACCTACTGTTTGTTTAGAACAAGCAGTTGAAGGATTAGAAAAACAAGCAGATGGCGTTTTTAAATTAACGACCAACGAAGAAGTTCACTACAGTAAAGCTATTATCATTACAGCTGGAAACGGAGCCTTCCAACCGAGACGTCTACAGCTGGATAATGCCCGTCAATATGAGGGGAAAAACATCCATTATTTCATTGATAATCTTGAAAATTTTCGAAATAAAAAAGTCGCGATTTGTGGTGGTGGAGATTCAGCCGTTGATTGGGCATTAATGTTGGAACCCATCGCTGAAAAAGTGATGCTTGTCCATCGCCGAGATAAATTCCGTGCTCATGAACATAGTGTTGATAACCTGTTTAACTCCTCAGTCGAAATCAAAACACCTTTCGTTCCAATGGAGCTGATCGGCGATGAAGAAAAAGTCGATAAACTCGTTTTAGAACAGGTCAAAGGCGATGCTAAAGAAGTACTAGATGTTGATGCTGTCATCGTAAACTTCGGATTTGTTTCCTCATTAGGTCCGATTAAGGATTGGGGATTAACTATAGAAAAAAATTCGATCTTGGTTAACTCCCGTATGGAAACGAATATTGAAGGAATTTATGCGGCAGGAGATATTAGTACGTATGACGGAAAGGTTAAGCTTATTGCTTCTGGTTTTGGCGAGGCACCAACGGCAGTTAATAATGCCAAAGCTTTAATAGATCCTAATGCAAGGGTACAGCCTTTGCATAGTACTTCACTTTTTTCTGAATAATCCTTCGCCCATTGAAGTTTTTCCTTCGATGGGCTTTTTTTGTTTTCTTCTCAAAGAAAAGGGCACGTGTTAAATGATGAGTAATTCAAAAACTATAAGTAAGGTTGATGTATTCGTGAATGTACTAGTAATCGGAGCAAACGGAACCACGGGGAGAAAAATTGTTCAAATCCTAGCTGATTCAGCAGAACACACTGTAACCGCTATGGTCCGAAAAGAAGAGCAAATGGAAAAGATGGAACAACTTGGATCCAAGCCCATTTTAGCTGATTTGGAAGAAAATTTCGAGTTTACGATGAAGCAAGTGAATGCAGTCGTCTTTGCTGCTGGCTCAGGTCCAGATACAGAAAAGGATAAAACGACTGCCATCGATGAAAACGGCGCTAAAAAATCCATGGACTATGCAAAAAAACACCAAATTGAACGGTTTATCCTTTTTTTAAGTCAAGGCTCCTTCGGTATTAGAAGAGCCTTCTTCTTTTGAAAAGAACTCCCTCTCCAAATAAAGTGGGAGCTTTTTTACAACTCATTGAAAATCCTCTCAATCGTTACCTCAATGTGTTAAAACAACTTCCCTCAACAAGTCCATTTTTTCATTTCCAAGATTCCTTTCTTTATTCCGAGTAAACTACTATGTATAATAAGATTAAGGAGATCTCCTCTTAATTATCTATGAAAGAAGGTATACACCTATGGGAATTCCAAAACCACTTGTTCAGACTAATCAAATTTTCATGAGTTTAACCGTACTATCCGGTCTATTTATACATGAGATTTTACTTGTTCTTCCTTTCGCCCTTGGATTGATCACCATCGCAACGAAGAAAAATCCTTTGATTCTTGTTGGAAAGAAATTTTTATCCAAGCCAACGTCTTCTTATATTTTGGAAGATGCAGATCAACAAATTTTTAATCAATGGATTGCCACGGTTTGTCTTGGATTCTCCTTACTGTTTTTTGCCATCGGCTGGACAATTGTCGCCGTTACATTTAGCGTCATGGTTATCCTAGCCTCGACAATAGCAATAATGGGATACTGCATCGGTTGTACAATTCGCTATCAATATAAAATGTGGCAATATCGACGAAAGAAAACTCAACTCCATTCATAAACAAAAAGCGTAAAGTGATTTTTCACCTTACGCTTTTTGTTTATGAAGTTTTTTCCTTAGCCAAGTGACTTTTGCTGCTTGAACAATTGGCAGCAGGGTTTGTTCAGTTAATTTCCCAAATCACTCAGGCAACACTTCTACTAAGAAATGAGCACGAATCCTACACTATTTGGAAATCACTTTGCTTTTTAAGACACAATCCCTGCAAAAAGCGCCTCTATTAACAATCCTCAGGTTTTCCCTTATTCGTCGCTGTTACAAACGAGGATCCACATCCGCATGATGCAATCGCATTCGGATTATCGATCGTAAATCCGCCGCCCATCAAAGACTCCTTATAGTCAATAGTTGTTCCATTTAGGATATCGGCACTTTCTTTGTCTACTAGGATAGCGATTCCATGTTGCTCAAGCTTTGCATCATTCTCTCCAGCTTCATGTTCAAATCCCATCCCATAGGATAGACCACTACAGCCTCCACCTTTTACCGCAACGCGAAGAAACGCACCTTCTTCATCGTTTTGCTTCATCATATCTTTTATCTGATAGGACGCTGCTTCTGTAATTATGACAACTTCACTCATCTATTGCACCTCCATCAGGATCTAATACATATATTAGTCCTAGTATATACTCTCTGCTCTAATTCCTCAATCAACCCGCCTCCGTCGAACTCTCACACCCCAAACAAGTAAAAAGACCTTTATTTTTCTTAGATTAGTAGTAAAATAAAACTATAAAATAACCACAAATCCTTCAAAGAGGTAATACATATGACCTATACATCACCTTATTATAAAAAAAACACCACATGTCAGCTCTGTCACCATGACTTTCAAACAACGAATATACTTAGTCGTTTCGTAAAGTTCTCTGGTAGAGATACAGATTTTTTCCCTTTTTATCAGGATATTAACCTAAACCCTCTTTATTATCATATTCATATCTGTCCAAAATGTGGCTTTGCTTACACCGAAGAATTCAGTTCATATTTCCCTCCTCTTACAAAGGAAAAAATTCAGGACAAGCTGCTTGCTACACAAATTAAAGACTTTGGTGGCATTCGTACACTAGAGAATGTTAAAGAAGCCTATAATCGAGCACTAGCATGCGCACATCTAAAAAACGAAAAAAATATTGTCATCGGTGGGCTCTATATGAGAATGGCGTGGATACAGCGAATGCTCCATAGCAAAGAGCAAGAACAGTATTTCCTTTCCAAAACATGTGACTATTACGTGCAATCCTACCAGTTAGATGACTTCGCTAAAACGAAAATGAGCGAAACTCGTTTACTATACCTAATCGGTGAATGCTATCGACGATTAGGTAACTATAAGGAAGCCATATCATACTACGGTAAAGTTGTGGAGAAAAAACGCCATACGTCTGAGCAACGTATTATTGAAATGGCCCGTGATGCTTGGTACCGAGCGCGGCAAGAGTCTAAAGCGATTTGATTTGTATTTTTCCAGATTGAAAGTAAAAACGAAAATCAAAAACTTGATTCAAGGTCCTTTTATTCCCTGCAAATGATGTATTTAATCCGTTCAACTCTTGCTGAAAATTATTATATACAAGAGGATCAGAGTGAAAAACGTTCAGAGTTTAGAATCTGAACGTTTTTCACTCTTATCCTCTTATCCTTCTGTTAAAATTCCTGAAGCTGAAAGGATATATAGGGGATCTCCAAAATTGGATTTTCTCCTTTTGAGTTAAACATATTAATCAATTATTTTCGGAAGGAACTTCATTTCAGATATGCACGACTTTTTCTTGTTTGTGCACGACTTTTTCTTTTTATGCACAACTTCCCGCTTATGCACCACTTTTCATCGTTTGTGCACGACTTTTCACCGTTTGTGCACGACTTCCTCTTGTTTGTGCACGACTTTTTCTTTTTATGCACAACTTCCCTCTTATGCGCCACTTTTCATCGCTTCTCCATGTTTGCACCTTTTGTTCATAAAAAAAAACGAGTCCCATTGGCTCGTTTTAAAACATTGGATTTTCTTCGAGAAATTGATAAATATTATCGACTAGGTCACTTGGATTCTCTCCTGTTACGACCTCTCCGTTCACAAGAACAAACAAAGATTTTGCACACTTTCCACAATAGCCGAGACAGCCATATTCCACCGTATCTAAATTAGGATCTCTTTCTAATATTTCAAGCGCTTTTTGCGCACCACTTGCCAAGTTACTAATACAAAATTCGATAATTGGCTTCATCTTGATCACCTCTTTATTCACTAAATATGCTACATCGTTTTATGTCAATCGTCAATAAAGGGGCCTTAGGTTTCCTTTTAACACTACCTATCTAAATAAGTAAGAGATCATCTCCCTAAATCAGTCCTACTTTTTTAAAAAGGCTCTTTTGGTATACATTGAGGCAATTTCATCTGATTTTTGATTAAATCCTCCCTTTCAATGTTGATTTCTATCAAAAACAGACGGATCTAGCTGCAGTGGCTAGGGCATTTGTCAGCCAATTCCGCATTTCGTAAATGATACCCGAAACTAAGCTATATTAACATTTACAAACTGGTTCGAAAAGCAACAAACTTTGCGAGAACAGTCTTTTTAAAAGTAAAGACTTTTTAATTCGTATAACAGATTGAGAAGTTTTTACCTAGATTTTATTGTGAAATATGGGTTATTTCGATATACTTTTAATGAATATTCGTTTTTATTTACAATTTTTCAACATATTACTCATCATATTGAAAATGCTTACTTTTTAACTAGGCTCTTTTCGTATCCATTGTTACTATTTAGTCTAATTTTAGATGGACCCTCCGTTTTGCGGATGATTCACATCAAAAATAAACGAATAGATGCCCCGAAACAAACTATATCATCGTTTATAGACTAGTTCGAAAACAACAAACTTTGCGAAAACAGTCTCTAACTATTTTTATTCTTCAAAGTATAGAGCTGAAAAAGGGGAAATTTTTCATGAAACATTTAGTGCTACTTGGTGGCGGGTATGGAAATATGCGTATTCTGTTACGTTTGTTGCCCAATCAACTACCTGAAGATGTAACAATTACATTAGTGGACCGTGTCCCGTACCATTGTTTGAAAACAGAGTATTATGCTCTCGCTGCTGGAACGATTTCTGATCAACAAGTTCGTGTGACCTTTCCAGAGCATCCTCGCTTAAACATTAAATATGCTGCAGTTGAATCGATTGATCATACCGGTAAAAAAGTGTATTTAAAAAATGATGCGCCTTTATTGTACGATGATTTAATCATTGGTTTGGGATGTGAAGACAAATATCACAACGTACCAGGTGCAGATGAACATACGTACAGCATTCAGTCGATTGAAAAATCGCGCGTGACGTATGAAACCATCTCTAATCTTCCGGCGGGCTCTGTTGTTGGAATTGTAGGGGCCGGTCTTAGTGGCATTGAACTCGCAAGTGAGTTGCGTGAAAGTCGTACCGATTTAAACGTTAAGCTCTTTGATCGTGGTACACGTATTCTTTCTGCATTTCCAGAGCGACTTAGCCGCTATGTGCAAGGATGGTTTGAAGGCAACAACGTCGAGATCATCAATGAAGCAAGCATAACGAAAGTTGGACCCAACACTCTCTACAACCATGATAAACAAATTCATTGCGATGTTATTGTTTGGACAGCCGGCATACAGCCGAATGAAATTGTACGCGATATGGACGTTGAAAAAGATGGTTCAGGACGTGTGGAGCTTTCTAAATATCATAATCTTCCTACAGACGAGCATGTTTATGTCGTTGGGGATTGTGCAGCCCTACCACACGCACCAAGTGCACAATTAGCTGAAGGACAAGCTGAACAAATCGTGGATGTTTTATTGAAGCGATGGAGTAATGAAAAACTTCCTGACAAGATGCCGAAAATAAAATTAAAAGGTATCCTTGGATCGTTAGGAAAAAAACATGGCTTTGGTCTTGTCAATGATCGAGCGATTACAGGACGTGTCGCAAGATTATTAAAATCAGGTGTGTTATGGATGTACAAATATCATAATGGCTAAACACTAAGCCTATTTTTCGTACCTATGGTTGTTATTTAAGTTGATTATTGATGGAATTTTCCATCTTAGCATTGATTTCGTTTAAAAAATAACGAAAAGAAAAACACACTGACGTAGTGTGTTTTTCTTTTCTAAAGGCTCTTTTCGCAGACATTGTTACTCTTGTATATAAAAGATCCCCAAAGGCTTATTCATCAAGAATGAATCTATATTGCAAAAAGCCACAATTTTCAAGAAAAAATTTAATTAAAAGGAGCAAATATGGACACTGTTTTTAAAACCAAACAAGGAATTTTTAATTACCGAGTAGCAGGCGTATGGATAGAGCAAGACCATCTTCTAATTCATCGAGGAGCAAAAGATTCTTTTTGGTCACTTCCTGGAGGACGGGTGAAATTGGGAGAAGAATCAGCTACAAGCCTAGTTCGCGAGTTTCAAGAAGAATTGAATGTAGAGGTGAAAGCAGAACGATTGTTATGGTCCGTGGAAAATTTTTTCACTCTAAATGAAATGCCTTTTCATGAAATTGGGTTCTTCTATCAAGTTTCATCCCCCCATATCTCGAGATTGTTCCAAAAAAATCCGTTTCATGGATGTGAAGGTGAACACCTCATTTATCAATGGCTCTCATTTGAAAAGCTCAATAGTATTACTCTTCACCCTCAATTTTTAGTGGATGAATTACCTTCATTACCTCGTTCATCAAAGCATATGATCATAAAACAAACGTCAAGCAGCTGAAAATAGTTGCTCCTTGACGTTTGTTTCTTCTATTTTAGTAGGCTGGTATCGCAAAGTTTGTTACTTTTCGTACCCGTCTATAAACGATGATATAGCTTCGTTTCAGGGCATCTTCTCCTCCATTTTGATGTGAATCACCCACAAAATGGAGGAGTCCATCTAAAATAAGACTAAATAGCAATAACCAAGACGAACGTAATCTCCATTAAGTCGCTACATATCCCAATTTTTCAAGCTCTGCAAAAATTGTTTTTAGACGTGGGTTGCCTTCAGCAACAATGTTCCCGTCAAGAACCACCACTGGATAGAAAAGATCTTCCTCAATGACTCGTAGTGAAAAAGCTTTCTTCTCCCCATCTTCAGATGGATCATAAATATCAATGTAGGAGATCGCAAAGGGTTGATCTGGAAATTTCCTAGAAATCGCTGCTTGTAACCACTCATAAGTTTCTTTGGTAGAGGGCATTCCAACACAGCTTGGGCAAATTTGTTCTGCTCCGTAGACGAGAATAGCCGCTTTTTTTTTCATAAAGACTCTCCCCTGATAGTGTTTTCTTTTATTGTAACGAATAGACTGTAAGAAGGAAATGAATTTAGTGAATTGTCGAACACAATTTGCCCAAAAGAGACGTTTTCTTCTTGAAAGGCTATGTTCATAAAGTTTGTTGCTTTTCGTACCAATCTATAATTGGTGATATAGCTTCGTTTCGGAATATCTTTTCGTCTATTTTTGATAGAATGCAACTACAAAAATAGAGAATTCCCGCTACAAAAAGATAAAATAGCAACAATGAATGCAAAGAGAACCTAAAAAACATCCATATTAAAATGGGCTGTTGTCGCAAGTTTGTTGCTTTTCGAACTAGCTCATAATCTTGATATAGTTTTGTTTCAGGGCATCTTTTCGTCTATTTTTATGGAAATCAACAGCAAAATGGGTAATTCCACCTAAACTTAGATGAAATAACAACAATGGATCCGAAAAGATCCTTTAATTAAGAAGGAATGATAGATTTTTTTCGCAATAATTATTATAATAAAGAGAGCAAGGAAAGGAGTCGATAAATATGACTGAAACAGAAATGAAAGAACAAGTATCAGTAGTATTAGATAAATTGCGCCCATTCCTACTTCGTGATGGTGGGGATTGTGAGCTTGTTGATATTGAAGATGGAATCGTAAAATTACGCCTTCTCGGTGCATGCGGTAGCTGCCCAAGTTCAACAATTACACTCAAAGCAGGAATTGAGCGTGCTTTATTAGAAGAAGTTCCTGGTGTTGTTGAAGTAGAACAGGTTTTTTAATTGAAATTTGCCGTTTCCTTACACGAATGTTTAAAGACATTTGTGTTTTTAACACCTTTTCGATTAAAGTAAGTCAAGGCGTGCTTAGGCACGTCTTTTTTGTTGCACTTTTGAAACACTTTGAAAAAAGCACTCGTGACACTCAATCAGCAAGCGTTCGCTCTCTTCCTCAACCCCTCGTCCTGACCGAACGGTTTCATTTTTTTTGCAAGGCAGCTTTCACAAAGATTGTTACTTTTCCAAAACGTTGAATTAGCTAGACTTCAAGGCGTCTTTTCGGAAGGCTATTAGAGCGAAACAGAGGAATATCCTAAGTGTTTTAACCGATGTAATTCAAGGGTGAACTACATTCAACGGCTTTTCACCATCAAGGACGCGGTGAATATTCTGCACACAAAGTCGCATCATTCCTCGACGTGTTTCTTCTGTCGCACTTCCGATATGTGGTAAGAGGACAACATTTGAAAGCGCTACGAGTGGATGCTCACTGCCGATAGGTTCTCGCTCAAATACATCTAACCCCGCCCCAGCAATGTCATTGTTTTTCAGCGCCGTAATCAGTTCGGATTCCTTCACAATGGCTCCTCTCGCGGCATTAATAAAAATTGCACTTTTTTTCATTGCTTTAAATTCCTTTTCTCCAAAAACCCCCCTTGTTTCGGCTGTAAGGGGCGCTAAACAAACGACAAAATCCGCTTGTTCTAATAGCTCTGAAAAGGAAACAAATGAAGCGCATAGACGTTCTTCTTCCTCGGGAATTGACTTACGATTATGATAAATGATTTTCATATGAAAGCCTCTTGCGCGATGAGCAACTGCTTGGCCAATTTCCCCCATCCCAAAAATTCCGATTGTTTTATGGTGAACGTCAGCCCCTGCTAGCATGAAGGGTGACCAATTCGTCCACTCCCCTCTTCTGAGTAAGTCCGAGGCTTCAATCGTTCTTCTCGAGGTCATTAAGATTAATGAAAACACTAAGTCCGCTGTTGTTTCCGTTAATACATCCGGTGTATTCGTCACGAGCACTCCCTGATTGGCCGCCATTTGGACATTCACATTGTCATAGCCGACAGCCATATTTGCCACAATCTTTAGCTTTTTCCCTCTCTGAAGTACTTCCTCGTCCACTTGATCAGATAGCATCGTTAATAAAGCCTGTGCCTTCTCGACCTTTTCAAATAGGACCGCTCGAGGAACAGCGGTATCCTCTTCACTCCACATTTCCACCTCATATTGCTGGGTTAGCAAGCTAAGTTCATCCTCTGGCAGTTTCCTAGTAATATAGACAAAAGGCTTTAAGCACATCATCCCATCCTCCTCTTTCCTGCATTGTAACAACCTAATAGAACACGAGCAAATATTCGTTCATGAAGCGGGCCAAATTTCGATTGCGAACCGCCCTCCTCAAAATCGATATTCATTACGTACTAGGCTGTTTTCGCAAAGGTTGTGCCTTTGCGAAAACAGCCTAAACAATTCAAAAAAGGGAGAATCACTCCTCCCTTTACTTGGTTAACCACTGGATTCTTGGAAGCGATTGGCTCTTTGCTGACACCCCTACTATTTCATAAAAACTTCCTAAAAACCGTTCGTAATCACCCGAATACTTTAAATATCTCGCTAGTTTTTCTTCTAACGTATTCCTACGCTGTTCCGACCCAGAGATAAAATACTCTTCCACACATTCAAAAAAATGAAGAGGAAACACAAGACGTGCATAGGTTAATCGATAGCCAAACGAAGATATTTTCGAAACGGACTCATATTCTTGGGAAAATTTTTGCACATCTGGTCCAAAAGTGCGGTTTCTACTCAAATATTGCCCACGAATATAGTCTGCAATATCCCGACTACAATGATCAAACACCCATTCAAACGGAAAACGTACCCAGTATTGAGTTCCCCAAGTATTGTTTAAAAACCGGTTATGACAAACCGTTCCTGCGTCTTCTGATGTCGGCTCATCATCTAACTCTGTATCCACCAAATATTGAATGCCATTTTCAGCTAAGCCTAAATAATATGGAAACGCATCGATAAGCATTCGTTCGAAGTCATCATTCGGTTCTCGCTGAACCATATCATAGCAGGCTTTCTCCATTTGATCTAGCCGCTTCTCCCACAACCCTTTCCATTCACCAATCCGACTATTGTACGTTATTTTGTCCGGAATAGTCCGACCTCGTTCGTGAAACTTCGCTAGTTTTCTCCCTAGCCTTTTTTCACGTGGAGGCTGCAATTGTTGGTTTTGCAACAATACATAATCTTGTTCATCATGAGTGATCAAGAACTTTTCTTCTTTTGCTTGCACAAAGGAAGATACGTATTTGTCGCCACGCTCACTCAAATGCTGTGCCATCTGATACAATTCCACCAAGTATTCTTGTTCCACATTGGTCACATTGACAATAGTATATAGTACGCCATTTCGAATATACCGCTCATATCCCCCATCTTTTATACTTTGTTGAGCCTGAATACCGAAATATTGGTTTAGTATTTCTTGCAACACATCACCCCTTTTTTGTAGCCCTTACTACATATATATGTAGTAAACCTACCGAGCTTAACCAACTTCATGAATAAATCGTTTCAAATTAGGGAAAAAAGGGAATAGTACTAAATCTAGTTATGATAAAGCTTCATAAATTCGAGGTTTTTGAATCAATTAGTCAGGCTCTTTTCGTATCCATTGTTGCGATTTAACTTAATTATCGATGGAATTCTCCATTATGGTATTGATTTCGTTCAAAAAAAGACGAAAAGATGCCCCAATTCCTATCTTTTTAACAGAATAAATACTACTGCGAAAACAGTTATTAGTGAGGGATAAAATGTAGACCTTTCATTTTCGTACGTAATAGAAGGATCTTTCCGTATACCTCAATGCTATTTAACCTACTACTCGGTGGAATATTCCATACTAGTATGGATTTTGTACAAACATATGCGAAGAGAGGCTACGAAAAGCAACATTTTTTACGAAAACAGCCTAATAGAAAGACTACTATAGAAAGAAAAGGTGAATATGATGAGTGAGAGCAAAATGCATCTATCCGAAGAAACAGCAAGAAAATGGCTACACGAACGAGGAGTAGAAATTCAAGATATTGCTGATCTTGTGATGTTTCTCCAAAAAAAGTACCATCCTAACCTAGATATGGCCGATTGTGTACACAACGTCGAACGTGTCCTTAGGAAACGGGAAGTACAAAACGCCATTTTAACAGGGATTCAACTTGATCGGTTATGTGAAAAAGGGTTATTAGAAGAACCACTTCAATCAATCATTGCCGTTGACGAGGGTTTATATGGCGTAGATGAAGTACTAGCCTTTTCCATCGTTAATGTATATGGTTCCATTGGATTTACCAATTTTGGCTACATCGATAAGTTAAAGCCAGGAATATTAGAGAAACTCAATGATAAATCGTCAAAACAATGTCATACTTTTTTAGATGATATTGTCGGTGCCATCGCTGCAGCTGCTTCGTCGAGGTTAGCACATCGACTTGCTCATGTGGAATAGAGCATTTATCTCCAAAAAGAACCGTCTTTGAGACGGTCCTTTTTGAAGTATAGGGATAGAGAGACGATAAAACCTCTCCCTAAACCGTTCTACACCTTTAAGAACCAAATCAAAAAGCAATCCCCAAAGGATTGCTTTTTGATTTAGGAAATATGCATACTGACTAGACTTTCCATTCACTTAAAGAATGAATAGTGTAGGTTGGTTGAATATCTTTTTGGGTGAGAATTTCTTTTGTTGTCACTCCTGTATGAACGAGTAACGTATCCATCCCAGTTCGGATTCCAGCTAAAATATCGGTGTCGTAGTTATCTCCCACCATGATAGCATTCTCTTTTGGTACATCCAGTACTTTTAACGCCTGCTCCATAATAATCGCTTCCGGTTTCCCAATGAAAATTGGCTGTGTTTGTGTTGAAACCGTAACAACCGATGTTAGTGATCCATTCCCAGGAAGGAGACCACGTTCAGTCGGGATAGCGATATCACCATTCGTTGAAATAAACGTTGCGCCATTTCGAACTCCTAAACAAGCGAGAGCCAACTTTTCATACGTAATCCCACGATCAATGCCGACAACCACATAATCAGGATGTTCATCAACAATCGTTAGTCCTTTTGATTCCACAGCAGAACGGATGCCCTCTTCTCCTATAATATATGCTGTTCCACCTGGTTTTTTGGTTGCCATGTAATTGGCAGTTGCCATTGAAGTGGTGAACACTTGATTTGGTTCTGTAGGAATATCAAATTTACATAGTTTCTCTGCTACTTGCTCCGGCCTTCTAGATGAGTTATTTGTGACAAACAAATAGGGAATTCCTTTGTCTTTTAATCGATGAACAAAATCCCCCGCTTCTTCAATTTTTTCTTTACCGCGATACATCGTTCCGTCTAAATCAATTAAATACCCTTGATAATGTTTCATGTTCTTCTTCCTCTCAAATAATCCCAGAAATAGGGATATACTCTTTTAATAGAATTTTACTCATAGTTATTGTTGCTTCTGTCACCCAGAAAAAAACCAAAAAATTTCATTCTTTTTTATTGGCTCTTTTCGTATGCTATTTTGCTCTTGACACAAAGAAAAAACAGGCAGTAGAGTTTTTTCGATTGATTTCTTCCTATTTATCTAGAAATGAAGAATTTTTCATTAGGAAAAGAGAACGAAATCATACAAGTCACGGGATTCCTTCTTATTCGAAAAGACACAAACTTTGCGAAAATAGCCTTAATTTATAATAAAAACGCTTTCATAACGAAAGCGTTCATTACCTTAATTTCGGAAAGCTGAAACAGGTCCAAGCTCATGAGTTAAATACTCTCTGACATTTGTTGAAAATGAAGTTAACGTTTGCATATGCTGGTGAAAATGCTTAAGAATTAATTCATGATCCACCTTAGTATATTGTTGTACAAGCATTTTCCGGTAAGAAACAATCCGCTTTAACTCAGCAGACATCGCTTCTGTAATAACTTTTTCATCCGTTAAGATCTCGACAATATCCTCATAGCTACCGGGATCGCGCATAATAAATCCATCAATCATACTATTTCCAACATCTAAAATTGCTTCAATTACGATGTGAGTCCATCGTTCAATCGCCGCCTGTTGAAGTGGAGTCGAGATTTCTGGATATGCTTGTATTTGAGCTAATTGTTGATCCATAAATGTCAGCATTTCCTCTATTTTTTCTCTATCAACAAAATACACGTAAATACCCTTCTTTCCTTAAGGTTGTTTTCGCAACGTTTATTATTTTTCATACCTGTCTATACACTTTGATATAGCTCTGTTTCGGAGCATCTTTACCTCTATTTTTGCTGGAATTCAACAACTATATGGAGAATTCCATCTAAGTTAAAATGAAATAAAAACGATGTAGACGCAAAGAGCCTTCCTTAAAATTCTCATTTCTTATTTTAGCACAAAAAAGCTTCAATAACCTTTTTCTGATATGATAGGATGTAGAAGAAATGTGACAAAGAAAGGCTGGATTTAATAATGAATGATCGATTTTTCTTGTATGATGATATGGAAGAGACCAAAACCCGCTTCGTTAGCTTCATGGGTGAAAGCTCGCGATATGACTTAGCCATTATGACCTCTGACCGCTATTATGGTAAAAAACTCGTGCTCGATATTCAAGGTGGACGTTTTGCTATTATTGGTTCAGATGACTTAGAGGAGCCCGATTACTTAGAGCAGGTTTTTAAGCTTTCAAGCGATGAAGGCGATGAGCTCCGTTCTTTTTTAACTGAAATCATTTAACAATATCCCTCCTTCCTCATTTCTGTCAACTTAAACAAGTTTGCTGTATGAATCCCTCTCCTCTTTCCATACTAGAAGAAAGGAGGGCTATAAATGAATTCATTTTCAGACGAAGAAGAGTATCATGATTTCTCCAATGTAGAGGCGCAAAGAAATTTTTTACTTCCCGAACAATTACCTGAGGGTGCGTACGGTAGTCCTCGTGGTAAGCATATGCTAGTGGAAAACAAAACAACTCCTTGGAAAACAGGACTAAGATATTATAGTGCATTTAATTATGAGTTTAAAGGGCTTCACCAAGACCTACCAAGGCAAATGGACGGTGCTCATCCCACTCATGATGATCCTGACCATTAAAAAACAAGTAAGGTCAATGACCTTACTTGCTTTTTATTTTCTTTAATACGAAATAGGCACATCCAAAATTACAGTATTCAAATAAATAATCTTCTAGGGTGGAGATTTTACTATCAAAGGATGATTTTTGATTTTGATCTTCAAAAAAACCTTTCAATCTCAATTGCCCGTATCCCCAATCGCCTACAATATAATCATATTTTGTTAAAATATCACTGTAACGAGCCTTAAATGCTTCATCATCATATCCTTCGCGATATTCTTTCAAAATCTCATAATTTATTTTATTCACTTCAATCATCTTGTTCACCTCTCTCTTGCCATCTTTTCTTTAGGCTCTTTTCGTATACATTGTGGCTAATTTATCTGATTATTGATTCAATGCTTCATTTCACTGTTGATTTCTATCAAAAACAGACGAATCCGAAAAGCCACAAACTTTGCGAAAACTGCTCTTTTATTATTGGCTGCTAATGTTTCTTTTTGAATAGGAGTAAAATTCTACGTTTATGACTTCGTGCTCTTTTCCTATCAACGTTTCATTTCTAAGTATAAAGTAAGGAATAGAACGAAAAAACTTATAGACCTGACCTCGCTTGCCACCATAAAAAAATTCATTTTAATCCCAATAGTGATTTACTTGGGATATGTAAAATAATTTTGCCATGCCTAATTATTCTTTTTTCTAAGTTTCCTTAGTCTCTCCTTAAATTATAACGTATTCTCCATTAATTACTAAGTAGAAAAATAAAAACAATGTTCATCCTAATGAGTGAGGAGGTGCTTACATTGAAGACATCAATGACTATAGCAGGTATTTTATCCTTCACTATCCTAGGAGCAGGTTGCGCTAATAATTTGGCCAACGATAAGGAGCTCTATCATGAAAACGGGAATACAATTAATGTCAGTGATCGTGAAGATATATATAACAGAAATGGCGATATAGTCCCCGGCGAATCCGCAAATTACGGATATGTTCGGCATCAAAAAAGTCCTATTGAAGGCGATACGATGTCCAGTGGAAATTTGTATTCCTTAAACAGAGAAGAAATGGCAGATATTATCAGTCAGCTGGCAGTTACACTACCAAAGGTCAATGACGCTGCCACACTTGTAACAGATGAGGAAGTATTAATTGCCTATCATACGGACGCTAAAGATGACAAAAGTCGCTTTAATGTCGCCGATCAAGTGAAGAAAACTGCTCTATCAGTTATCCCTAGATGGTATCATGTGTACGTAACGGATGATACTATGCTGATGCAAAATGTAGAAAATCTAGCTCCCCTTGATTCTACTTCAGAAGGATCAATGAATCAAATCGACGACGTTGTGAACTTAATGCTCGAAAGTTCACCACAAGGGAGAGATGTTGAAACATCAGAAAACCCGAATGGAGAAATGAACACAGAAAAGAAAGATGATGATGTACACAGCTTGAACCTAACAAAATACAATGGTGCTAAACGGTACAACTTTACCACCCCTGATGCAATGAACTAAAGATTAAAAAAGACGTTGGGTACCCGTTTATCAGAACAATCAAAAGCGCCTTTTAGACTAGACCTTTTCCTACTGTCTATTCTAAAAGGTGCTTTTGATTCATCTTGAGATAAATATAATAGGTTAGCTAAGTTTAAATTAGAAATATCATATGTAGAATTCACTTCGTTCAGAATCATTTGATAATCTTTTGGTTCTAGGTCTAATGGCAGATTTTCAAATAGTCCTCCATTTACACGAAAATCTAATATTAGTGTACAAAAATCTTTACTATCAACTAAATCCATTGCAAATTCTCTAAAAATATTTTCATTTTCGTTAGAGAGCTTTTCATCTGACAATACATAAATTTTAATAACGTTGTTAAATTCTTGAATTTCTTCTTCATTCATGTATTTATATGGTTCTAAATTCAGTTCATCTCGATTTAAAGGTCTTCTTACATCTTCAATAATTTCCTTTGCTTTTCCTTACTCATGAAGATATTTCTAACAGCTATTATCACATACATTGTAGTTATATCATCTAATTTTTGATTAAATCCTCCATCTCACTGTTGAAGTTCATCAAAAATAGACGAAAAAATATTCCACTATATATTTACTAAATGCGCAAAGCAAAGATCATCGCAATAACCGCCTTAAAAAAAGAGATCAGTGGATTTCCACTGACCTCATTTCCCAAGCTATGCTTCTATTTTTGTATCCCCTTGTTCTTGCTTCGCTTTTGCAGCTGCGTTTACTTGCTCATCTGCATGATAAGAAGAACGGACTAATGGGCCTGCTTCACAATGACTGAAGCCTTTTTTCATGGCGATTTCACGTAATTCACCGAATTCATCTGGTGAGTAGTATTTCTGAACCTTTAAGTGTTTTTTTGATGGCTGTAAATATTGACCGATGGCCATAATATCAACATTATGAGCACGTAAGTCTTCCATCGTCTGGATAATTTCTTCCTTTGTCTCACCAAGTCCAATCATTATGCTGGATTTCGTTGGAACTTCTGGTTGTAGCTCCTTCGCCATTCGCAATACTTCAAGCGAGCGATGGTACTTTGCACGAGCACGTACTCTTGGCGTCAAGCGTTCAACCGTTTCAATATTGTGGTTAAAAATATCTGGTTTAGCATCCATTAGCGTTTTTACATTTTCATAATGTCCACCCATATCAGATGGCAAAACTTCAATTGTCGTAAAGGGATTTTTCCTACGAATGGCACGTACCGTTTCAGCAAATACTCCAGATCCTCCGTCTTTTAAATCATCTCGAGCTACAGCGGTAACGACTACATGCTTTAAATTCATCAATTCAACTGATTCTGCTACTCTTTCTGGCTCTTGCAAATCCAACTCAGTAGGAAGTCCCGTTTTCACGGCACAAAAACGGCAAGCACGAGTACAAATTGCTCCAAGAATCATAAAAGTTGCCGTACGGCGAGTCCCCCAACATTCGTGGATATTCGGACACTTCGCTTCTTCGCATACCGTGTTAAGGTTCTTCTCACGCATCATTTTCTTTAAACCTGTATAATTCTCGTTCGTATTTAACTTTATTTTCAACCAATCCGGTTTACGTATGTATTCATCCTTCTTGCTCATCAATCTCATCCCCAATCTAGATTTTCATTGGTACGTTTACAACAAAACATCTATATTTTTAAGAAATACGCAATGCGCCTGAAGCTAGACATCAAAATCATTTATAAAGGCATTTTTGCAAAATTTTTGCTTTTCCAACCAGTCTATAAACGATGATTTAGTTTTGTTTCAGGGCATCTTTTTGTTTATCTTTGAAGTGAATCACCAGTAAAATGAAGAAACAACCCTAAAGTTAGACTAAATAGCAACTATGTATAGAAAAGAGTCTTTAAAAATGACAAAAGTCTTCTTGTGACACTTTATCATACAGAAAAGATGAAAACAAGTGAAGTGGGTTGGCTTCCATTTATTGATATAAATGAATTTCCTTTCTCGTCACACAATAAGGGAAGGAGATAAGAAGCTAGACGAAGGAGGAGGTAAATTTTGAAAAAAGCTCTATATCTTATCGTTCTGCTCTTTTTACTTTCATCCTTGCAACCCTATTCTGTTAATGGAGAAGAATTAAGTGCGGCTGATCATTACCGTTTACGGATGGAACTCTATTCAAAATTCGAAACTACTACACAAATTCCATGGTATTACCTTGCGGCGATTGATCAGTATGAGCGAAGTTGGCGATTTTCAAGGCGTGATATTCCTAATCCTGAGGGAATCATTTCAATTTATATCCCTAAAGAGAAATGGGCAGGTGAATTAAATCCTAATCTGGATGACCAAAACCCAGCATCCATCTCCTTTTTTAACGGCATTGGGCTCGATGGTGATTTAGATGGAAAAGCAGATTCTTTCAATAATGAAGATATTCTAATGACAATAAGTCAGCACATTCTTGCCTTTGGTGTTGACGAAGACAATTTTAAAATCGGCTTATGGAATTACTATAAACGAGATAAAACCGTCGGAATAATCATGGGCAAGGCCAAAATATATCAAACCTATGGAACCATTAAGCTTGAGGATAAAGCCTTTCCCCTGCCCCAAAATTTTAATTATAGCTACCGAAACACATGGGGAGACGCACGTGGTTGGGGTGGAAGAAGAATCCATGAAGGAACCGATATTTTTGCTGACTACGGTGTTCCGGTCCGATCGACCTGTTACGGAATCATTGAAATGAAAGGATGGAACCAATACGGGGGATGGCGTCTAGGTATACGGGATATCAATAACACCTATCATTATTTTGCTCATTTGAATGGATTTGCGAAGGATTTATCGGTTGGTCAAGCCGTTAAGCCTGGTCAACTAATAGGAGGTGTCGGAAGCACTGGCTACGGTCCACCTGGTACATCCGGAAAGTTCCCGCCCCATTTACACTACGGAATGTATAAAGACAACGGCCATACGGAGTGGTCATTTGATTCCTACCCTCACTTACGATTATGGGAGCGTCATGACCGTCAAAAAAGATAAAAGGCGCTTGGAACTAGGTACAAGACGCCTTAAACTTTACCATTGATTTAAGATGGCTTTTTTCGTATACATTGTTGCTCCTAGCACTAAGTCAAATAAATCAAGGATTTTATTCCTATCCGATTAGGTGCTTCAAAAAAAAGAGAGCTTCGATTAAATCGATGCTCTCTTCCATCATTATTTTGCTTTTGATTTTCTGACTGCGTTAGCAATGCTTGCGGCTAAACCGCCCCAAATAACGATAATACCCACTAACATCATTACAATTGCACTCGTATCCATTTAAGATACCTCCTTCTTAGAAACCGGAAGTTCAACTGTATTACGACTCCATGGTTTAGCTGTTAATAAAACCGCTGCGAGCATTGCACCAATTGCAACAGCCCATCCAAAATTGAAGACAAATTCTAATGGATAATCGCCTCCACCATAGCTGTTAATGATACGTTCTTTAATTTTCCCGTACATCATATAACCTAATACAAGTGGTGTGATTAAGCCTAAACAAATTTTCCACCATAGACCTAGTCTAATATCAGACACAGAGTTCGCATGCTGTTGAAGTGGTGTTAGCTGCTTCGCAATCCAAGCGATAAAGACAACTTCAAATAATCCAGCAAGTGCAACACCAAATTGGTTAATAAATTCATCCGTTACATCGAGGAAATTCAATCCTCCTTGAGTCGCGAACAATAAAGAGAGAACAGCAGACAAACCACCACCCACTGCAACTGCTGTTGAACGAGAAACATTAAATTTCTCCGATACAGCTGCAACGAAAGTCTCTACAATCGAGATTAATGAGGAAAGACCCGCAAGTACTAAGCACGTGAAGAAAAGGAATCCAAACAATCCATTAAATGCAGGGAACTGATTGATAATCTCTGGGAATACAGCAAAAGCTAATAATACTCCAGTCATTCTAGCATCTAAATCTGCAAAGGCTACCCCTTGAGATTGCGCCATAAAACCTAAAGCAGCAAAGATACCAAAACCAGCAAGTAACTCAACACTTGAGTTAGCAAATCCTGTAATAAAGGCATTATTCGTTAAATCCGATTTTTTTGGCAAGTAACTAGAATAGGTAATCATAATCGCAAAGGCAATAGATAGGCTAAAGAAGATTTGGCCATAAGCGGCTACCCAAACTGAAGGCTCCATAATTCGTTCCCAATCTGGTTTAAAGAAAGCATTTAATCCCTCTGCAGCACCATCAAGAGTAAGTGCACGAATTACGACAACTAAGAACAAGACTACTAGAGCAGGAATCATGATTTTATTAGCAAGTTCAATTCCTTTTTTAACTCCAGCAAACAATACCCCTAGCGTAATCGCCCAAACAAGAATTAAGGGAATCAAAACACCTGGCACTAAATCTCCCATAACACCTGGATCGGATAACTTTAAGTAGTCTCCAACTAGGAAGCTAACTGGGTTTTCACTATTTTGCCACTGTAAATTAATAGAAAAATAGGCAAAGGCCATAGCCCAAGCAATAATGACAGCATAATATGTCGATATGACAAATGAGATCATCACTTGCCACCATCCCATCCACTCACTACCTTTACTAGCTCTAGCATACGATAATGGAGCGGAACCACGGTGCTTATGACCGATCGTAAACTCGAGAATGAGTAGCGGAATTCCGGCAGTTAATAATGCAAATAAGTACGGTAAAAAGAATGCTCCTCCTCCATTTTCATACGCGACCCCTGGGAACCTCCAAATATTCCCTAAACCAACTGCTGAACCAACAGCCGCTAGAATAAAACCAGCTCTTGTTCCCCACTGTGGGCGATTTTCCATTGACAATTCCCCCCATGTATATCCTAGCACCTATAAATACTAGAATATTACTATTTTTCTGATTATTTAGTATAATCTATCAACAAGTATAATCACGAATCGGTAAAAAGTCAAAGTATTATTTTGTCGAAACCCACTGAATTTCCTATGTTTTTACCGATTAATACAGAACATTTATTATTGCTTGAAAATAATTGCCAAGCTTCGCTGATGAAGATCAATATTTTTTCAATTTTAGATCTCCTCTAAACAAAAAACACCTCAGCCAACAATGGCTGAGATGTTTTACTTAACCGTGCTTTTCTACTCTTCTGCCCATAACGAGCGTATAGGCCACTAATAAGGTAGCTATGGTGATAAGGGCTAGTAATGTACTGCCCGAGAAACCTAATACCAAAAAGCCTAGCGCCGATATGACTGCACCCGTTAATGCATATGGTAGCTGAGTGATCACATGGTCAATATGATTACTACCCGCACCTGTTGATGACAAAATCGTTGTATCTGAAATAGGAGAACAATGATCTCCAAAAACAGCTCCAGCTAGAACGGCCGCAAGGGATGGTAATAGCATCTCAATGTCAGTCGCTGCAACAATTTGTCCAGCAATCGGAAGTAAAATCCCAAAAGAGCCCCATGACGTTCCCGTTGAAAAGGCTATGATACCAGCAACGATAAAGAGTAAAACAGGTAAATATCCTAGTGGAAGATTAGCTTCTTTAACAAGATCCGATAGATATATGCCCGTTCCTAATGAATCAATTAATCCGACAATCATCCAAGCAAAGATCAAAATGTAGATGGCAGGAAGCATTGATTTAATCCCTTCCCACATACCAAGAGAAACTGTGGCAGGGTCCGTCCCTTTAAGAAGGTGTAAAACAAGCGCCACCGCTAGCCCGATTAATCCACCATATAATAACGATGCGGCCACGTCTGTATTTTCTAAAATAACAAAAATATTTGCATCTCCATCATAGCCTGTCCACAGCATAGATCCGATAGTACCTATAACCAAGGCAACGATTGGTAACACTAAGTCTATTACTTTCCCTTTATTACTAACAGGAAGATCATTTTTTAATTCGCCAGGAATTTCTTTTTCATTATCATACACTTCGCCTGTTTTCATAGCTCTATCTTCATGAACTTTCATTTGCCCTAAATCAATGCCACGAACAGTAGTGATAAACACGAGCGCAATAGCCGTGAACACATATAAATTCATTGGAATCATTTGAACAAATGCCGAGAAAGCTGAGTACTCAGATATTTGATATTCCGTAATAATCCCTGCAATGATAGTAATAATATAGGCCCCCCAGCTTGAGATAGGAGATACGACACATATCGGTGCAGACGTTGAATCAATGATATAGGCCAGTTTTGCACGAGAGACATTGTGACGGTCGGTTAATGGACGTGCCACTTGTCCAACCGCAAGTGCATTGAAATAATCATCGATGAAAACAATAATTCCCAGGGTTGCTGCAACAAGTTGTGCGCCAACTCGTGTTTTCACACGCTTCATCGCCCATTCTCCAAACGCGCGTGTTCCACCTGAAAGATTAATAAATGCAGTAATCATTCCGAGTAAAAGCAAAAACAGAATAATATAGACGTACCAAGTATTCAGTTCGCCACCATTGACGAAAATCGCTTTAAAAGAGTTCCAAATAATCGTCAACGTTTCTAAAAGATTGAATTGAGATAAAATGAGGGCTGCCGAAATAATTCCTGTCCCCAACGAAAGAAGTACCCTTTTCGTTAAGACGACCATTAAAATGGCAATGAGTGGTGGTAATAATGAGTAAATTGTGTTTTCCATGTTGTTTTCCTCCTCCTATTTGGTAAGACAGGGAGGGGAACCATTTTGTATGTGTGAAGAAATACAAAAAAGGTAATGATAGAGAAGCTATCATTACCTTAGTAATATAGACATTTCTCCATCACGATCTGTAGCTCCCCATTATAAAGATCAAACATTCCTTTATAATGACAGTGTTACCCTTTTTCAAGATAACCCCAGCAAAGAAGAATTTGACCCTTCTACTTTACTTCGGCAAACGTTCCCTTCAACTGTGATCAACGTTGTCATCCTCACACAGTTTACTCATAACACTTGCATCCTCTACCCCATCGGATTTTGATTAGGATATTATTTAATTTTTTAACATGTCTATTAATATAGCAGTAAATCATTGTATTGGCAATCAATTTGTTCAAATATTTATAGATGAGCCTCTTCCACACGGAAATAGGACAAAGAAAAGGCCAATTACGCCATAAACTAGATACCAAACCATTTTCCAGTGCTTTCTTGTCTAATAGCTCTTTTCATATGCTTTGTTGCACTTGGCACATAGAAAACAGGAAGTAAATTTTTTCGATTGGTCCCTACTATTTATCTAGTAATGAAGAGTTTTTCATTAGGAAATGGGGATGAAGTCATACAAGTCAAAGGTTTTATTCCTATTCGAAAACAGCTTACCTAATAAAGCTGTTCTCACCAAGAATGTTTCTATTTGCAAGAAAAGATTTTTCAATAAGGTTCGATCGTCTATCTTTGAGTGAACTCTTTATCAAGAAGGCGATTCCAAGTTTGAGTGATACTCAATCGAACTAGCAACAATGTATCCGAAATCCAGATGATTTAGCACTCACACCTCGATCAGAAAGTATTGTTTCTACTTTTTCACAAGTATAGTTCCTATTTATTTTTGCTTCTTCGCTATTTAGTATTTAGTCTAAAATCTTGTATAACTGTCAATACTGGGTAGAAACTATGAAAATACCTAGGAGCTGATGGCGTTATGGAAGATTTCCAAGAAGATTTTAATGTATTCGAGGCTGCTTTAGAAATACCTGAACCTTGGTACGTTTTTCATTATGAGTTGGCAAAAGAAGATAAAGAACTTCACATTTATCTTGAATACAGAAAAGGGGCAGATTTCACATGTCCTAACTGTGGATTTTCCAGATGTAAGGTTCACGATATTCAAGATCAGGATCGTACATGGAGGCACCTTGATTTTTGGCAGTACCAAACATTTCTACATGCAAGAATGCCTAGGGTTAAGTGTGAATCATGCGGAAAAATTCGTACGGTTAAAATTGATTGGGCACGACCAGGTACCGGATTTTCTTTGTTATTTGACTATCATGTGCTGTCATTGATGGTTGAAATGCCTGTTGCCGCAGTTGCTCGTAAAGTTGGTGAACACGATACCCGCCTTTGGCGAGTCTTTAAACACTACGTGGATAAAGCGGTTGAAAATATTGATGTATCAAATGTAAAGAGTGTCGCCATGGACGAAACGTCTCGTAAAAGAGGGCACAAATACGTGACATTATTTGTTGACACAGATACGAAGCGAGTCATTTTTGTTACGACTGGAAAAGGAGCAGGTGTGTTACAGGAATTCTGTCAGTTCCTTGATAGTAAAGGGGTTCCTTGTTCTCAAATCAAAGATTTCTGTTGTGATATGTCTCCGTAGTTCATTTCAGGTATAGAGGAGAATTTCCCTGAAGCATCGATTACATTTGATAAATTTCATGTGATGAAATTTATCAACGAAGCAGTAGACAACGTCCGAAGACAAGAACAAGCCACCCAACCCGAACTAAAGAATTCACGATATACATGGCTCAAAAACCAAGAAAATCTTACCGAAAAACAAAAGAATAAATATGTCAAATTGAAGGATATGGATTTAGCAACAGGTCGTGCATACCGTATGAAATTAGGGCTACAAAAAATGTTTTCCAGATCAGCTGGTATCTCAGAATTATACTTTGATGAGTGGTATAGCTGGGCAACTCGATCCCGACTGGAACCAATAATTAAGTTGGCTCGATCTCTAAAGAGGCATAAAATCGGCATATTAAGATGGTTTAAAACAAGAATGACCAACGGACTTCTTGAAGGAATAAACAGTTTAGTACAGGCTGCAAAAAGAAAAGCTCGCGGATATCGTTCTCCTGAAAACTTTATAGCGATGATTTACGCCACAGTAAACAAGATGGACTTGATTATGAGACAATAAATGATTGTCATTCCTTTATTTTGCTCGAACAAAAAAGATTGAGTAACAGTTTGGAGTCATACATCGCTCACAACTGAACCCATTCCCTTGTCCATGAATAAGTATGTCCGTTCAATGGAGTCGATATTCATGTAACAGGTGGTGAATGCAGAGCGAGCAATTGAACTCATTCCCTTGTCCGTTTTTTGATTTTGACCTTGGTGGTAGCTAAGACACAATACTATTAAATTTTGGTCGTGTATGGAGTCTCGTAATTTGTTTTTTCAACACTAAATAGCGAAGAGCCTTATTTTAACTGTATTACAAGTATGGTTGACTTTTCGGAGAGTTGATTGGAGCGGATTACCCTAGAAAATGCCTAAGCAGTTTATTCTAAGGAGTTCTTTCAATGTCCTGAGGATAAACAAGGAGGCACCTAGACCACCAACTGAAATCAACAGCGGGGGTTTAAAGAGATTTATCTTCACAAAAAAGAGCCTCTATTAAAACACCCACTCTTCAAATCTGCGAAAAGTGGGCATTAATTCTTATCATAGTGCATAGCGATATTACAATCCGTTATAACCAAATGAAGTTCTATTTTTAAATCTATTTCATACGTCGAGCTGATGGTTTGACCTTCTTCTTCGATAATTCTCACGACAGGACGATCAGATAAACCTTTATTTTGCTTTGCTATAATTCCTTTTCGTCCGTCACTCAAAACGACCGTTAATCCATTGGGATAGATCGACACCGAGTTGCGGAAGGCCTCTACCACTCTTGTGTCAAACAAGGTACCTGCGCCAGAATAAAGAATTTCCAACCCTTGGTGAGGTAGCATCGCATTTCGGTAAACACGATTTGACGTTACGGCATCAAATACATCAGCTACAGCAATGATTTTGGCAAATGGATGAATGTCTTCTTCTTTTATTCCACGCGGATATCCTGATCCATCTAACCGTTCATGATGTTGAAACGCACAATGAGCAATCGTTAAGGATATGGTATGAAGCTTTCGTAGAATTTCAAAACCATATTCTGAATGACGCTTTACTTCGATAAATTCCTCTTCTGTTAAACGTCCTGGCTTTAAGAGAATCTCTTCAGGGACTAACATCTTCCCGACGTCATGAAGAATGGCACCCATCCCAATCGCTTCTAATTGCTTATCAGAGAGCTTTAACTCCATTCCAATCGCTAACGAATACAACGTCACATTAAAAGAATGTTGGAAAATATAAGAATCATAGGTAAACACGTCCGATAAGACGATTTGAAGATCAGGGTTATCCTTTATACCTCTTAAGACAGTATGAATAATTCCTTTAAAAACTTTTGAATTCTTTTCAAATACTAAAGCATTTGCAGATGCAGATGACTTATTAAGACCTGTAAAGGACGCTTCAATCGTTGAGATAGCTTCTTGCCTAAGCTCACTTGAAACCGGATCCTGAATATAAATTCCGGCTGATTGAACATCTTCAATATAAACATACTGGATGTTTAAATCAACCAAGCGTTGAATCATTCGGGTTGTTACGGAAACACCTGCACGAATAAGTGCTTGCCCTTTAGGACTGTAGACGGATGTTGCAAGTACCATGCCTTTATTTAGATTTCTGGTTGATAGTAGCCTCATAGCATTCTCCTATGAATATCCTTCATTATTCGACAAGTTTTACTAATATCTTCTATTATAAAGGAATCTACCCTCATTGCAATAGTTCCATGAAAGAAACCTGGTATGACTTTTCCAGTCAAAAAAACAGCCTCTTTAGGCTGTTTTAGATCATTTTTAGCAGAGCCTCTCTCCCTATGGTTCCTTGGACAATACCCAATGATTCTGCTTCGATTGTGACCGATTCTAGTGGGGCATCGAGTAGCTGATCAATTGTTTTGACCCCCACTGCTCTTCCAGCTAATACTTTGCGTGCTGCTAATTTTTCATTTAATAACGTAACATCTAATGCACCACACATAATATATCCCTTGTCACTTGATACAACAAGCAAATTGGTTTTAGGGAGTTGAACGGATACCGCTAAAAACGTATGTCCCTCTATCTCAACAGGATATAAATTCACCATCTTTTAACGCTCCTTTCACCATATATGTATGATGAAGAAGCGTTATCAGTGCTGTTTTTTTAGCTTCCACGCCAAAACATCTCGCAAAAATTCTGGCATATAATATTGTTTTTTTGCTCGTTTCAGCTCAGGGAAAAAGTGACCAAAAGTAAACATGTCCGTCGTTCCTAACCGATATTCTTCATGTAACTGGATCTTTTTCCCGTTTACAGACATTTCGTTAAGATTTTCATTAATCGTTAGTCCTTTAAAAACAAAATTCCCCATTACTTTCCCTCTAAACCCTAGTCCTTTCAACTCAAGAGTAGGCCAATCTTTATTAAAGCTTTGCTTGATGACTTCTTTTAGTTCGGCACCTGATAAAGTTATCGCACACGGATTAATTGGATGAGGCAGGAGTGCATGAAGGTCATATTCTGAGACAGAACCCTTTTTTAAGTCTCCCAACACAAGCCCAGAATTAATTAAGGTACAGTCTGCTTTCGTCCATTCATGCACGGCCTCACATAGAAGCATAGGTAAAGAGGATGGATTAAACCAATCTGTGGTAAAATCGCGCTCTATCGTTACAACCTCTTGTTGAAGAAGCTGTTTTCCTCGCTCAACCCACTCGTCAATTTGGTAGTCATCTTGTTGCTCCGCTGGAAGCTCCTCTGTTTTATACACTTGGGCTGTTTTTCTTAAAATGGCCTTTTTTACAGAGTCAATTTTGAGCTCGATGTGACCAATATAATAGCCATACTTCCCCGCAGCCGCAAGAAGAGTTTGATTGACCATTTTTCCTTCTTCGAGTAAGTGATGAGTATGACCTCCTAAAATAACATCAACCATAGGGTGCTCTCTTGCAATCCATTCATCATCCCCTAAGCCTAAGTGAGACATTAATAGGAAACCGTCGACCTCTTTTAAATCATA
Organism: Bacillus sp. 2205SS5-2; assembly: GCF_037024155.1. NCBI lineage: Bacteria > Bacillati > Bacillota > Bacilli > Caryophanales > Bacillaceae > Bacillus > Bacillus spongicola. The sequence goes on along the minus strand of NZ_JAYKTS010000006.1, from coordinate 78,995 downwards.
AATTTCTTTTTCCAATTCATCTAGTGGCGGTGTCATTCTCCATCCTAGTAAATCATAAAAATGCTCGTAATAAGCAGAAATCCCTGCAATACCCAGTTTAAACCCCTGTTTACTTTCCACAATGATATTTGGCTTTGCCCACGCAGGTCTTTCACCGTTTTTTTCGTATAAATTTGCTACAAGAACGTCAAATTTTGCTTTACTGTACAATGTGCTCAAATCTTCATACGAAAATGTAATCCCCTCATTGTTGCCAATCGTGACCGCATTATAACCAACCTCATTCAATAAGGAAATATTTTCTTTTCCTTTTGATCCCTCCGTTAACGGATGCCATTTATCAACGAAATCCCCTAAATCTAACAGGACTACTTCTTCCCCAGCCAGTTCATGCTCTCTTTTTTTGGCTTTTAAAAAGCGCGAGATTTTTGGCCAATTTTCTAAATGACTATGAAGATCATTGGTATGATAAATGTGTATGGTTTCAATCATCAAATCCTCCCCTTACTAACTATCCCATGAACCCTTGATAAATCAGTCTTACTCCAATCACGATTAAAATGATTCTTAACACGCTAACTAGAGAATCTGATTTTAATTTTTTATTTAAAAACGCACCCAGCTTGGCACCAACATAAGCACCAGGAATTAAGGCTAAAGAATACAACCAATTGACGTTTCCTAGAAGAACATGGGTGAATGAACTCACTAGTGCTGATAATAAAATCATAAACATCGATGTGGCAACAGCTACATGTGGTGGAAATAAAAACAGCAAAATCATCGCAGGCACCATTAAAGAACCTCCACCGATTCCAAACAACCCGGAAGTAAAGCCGACTAAAAAGGCAATTCCAACAGCAAGTATCGGCTGCAAGCTATAATTATATGTATTTCCTGCTGCATCTTGAAAATGACGTTCTATCCCTTTTTTTGAAAATGTGATGGGCTTTAATTTATCGCGGAACATTAACACAAGCGATATAAAAATAATAAAAATACCAAAATAAATGTTAAACGATTCCATGTTTAAGTATTGATTCACCCAAGCCCCAAGAATTGCTCCCGGTCCACTCCCTAGAAAAAAGAGAAGACCACTCCGATAATCAACCGTTTTGTGCTTCATATACGCTAGGGTGGAAGATAAACCGGTGAAAATCATAATGACTAGTGATGTCCCTACAGCCACCTGGGGGCTAATTGGTCCGAGCCACGATGTATAATTCGAAAAATAGAGGAGAGCTGGTACGATGATAATACCTCCACCTAGCCCTATTAACGCTCCTAATGATCCTGCTGCTAAACCAATCATCACTAACAAAACCCATTCCATCTCATTCACTCCACTTCTTAAAATAAACCTAATTGTCTTGGATGTAAGTTTTCATATTCAATATTCAGTAGTTTTTCGAAGTGTTTTGCATTATCAGCTGCATCTCCACCTGAATTATTATTAAATAGAATATAGATATCTTGAGAATCCTTGCTTAAAAATTCGATGTACTCTTTCCATACGCCTAACTCCGCTTTATTATAGCGATACAAATAGCGGACGTCTCGCCAGTTCTTTTGTCCTGATGCCCTCCAGCCGTGGAAATTCCGTCCATGAAATCGAACCAAAGTAGCTTTTGGATTTGTCGCTTCAAGGACAATCGGAATAGATCCACTCCCTGCTTGAGGCTCATCACAGATTGAGTGAATCCAATGGGACGATTTCATATACTCAATCGTACTTACACTGTATTTCTTTTGGAACCATGATTGATGACGAAACTCCAATGCGCAGGGAATATCCCCCATTCTTTCTTTACAATAGCGTAAATACGCCACATTCTGTTTTGTACAAGCAAACCAAGGTGGAAATTGAAACAGAACCATCGCTAACTTATTTGCTGCTTGATACGGATGTAAGGACTCGATAAAGGCTGAAAACATTTCCCCTGAAGACTTGAACGGAATCTCACCTCTTTGATGTCCTGTCATTCCTTGATAGGCCTTGACCACAAACCCAAAGTCTTTCGGCGTATGTTTCACCCATTTTTCTGCATTTCGCAGAGGCTGAATGGCATAAAAAGATGCATCTACTTCGACCACTGGAAAATGGGCAGCATATTCGGTTAGTTTCTCATTTGGCTTTATAGAGGAGGGATATAGCGAATCCTGATCGCCCCATCCCGTTACACCAATATAGATCATAATACCACCTCGTTATACGTCTTTATTAGTTTATCATATTCTCATCTTTTCTCCTCAACCAACGTTTTAACCTTCTATTTTGAAACTAGATTAACGGGAGCTACCTAAGATTAGGGGCTACCCTTAATTCATATCCTCTCTCTAACTTATCGACGTTTTTTTTAGTCAAAAAAAACACTTAGCTACTAGCTAAGTGTTTTTCTGAAAATAGGATTATCCGATTGAACCTTCCATCTCGAACTTGATAAGACGGTTCATTTCAACAGCATATTCCATTGGTAATTCTTTTGTAAACGGTTCAATAAAGCCCATGACGATCATTTCGGTCGCTTCTTCTTCTGAAATTCCACGGCTCATCAGATAGAATAATTGCTCTTCTGATACCTTAGACACTTTCGCTTCATGTTCTAACGAGATATTGTCATTGAGAATTTCATTATAAGGAATCGTATCCGAAGTCGACTCATTATCCATAATCAACGTATCACATTCGATATTCGAACGTGCCCCTTCAGCCTTCCGACCAAAGTGAACAATTCCACGGTAAGTTACTTTACCGCCTTGTTTTGAAATCGATTTTGACACGATCGTTGAAGAGGTATTTGGCGCTAAATGAATCATTTTCGCTCCAGCGTCCTGATGTTGACCTTTTCCTGCAAGAGCAATGGATAACGTCATTCCACGAGCACCTTCACCTTTTAAAATAACGGCCGGATACTTCATTGTTAATTTAGATCCGATGTTCCCGTCAATCCATTCCATCGTGGCATTTTCTTCACAAACCGCACGCTTCGTTACAAGATTATAAACGTTGTTCGCCCAGTTTTGAATGGTTGTATATCGGCAATACGCATCTTTTTTGATGATAATTTCAACAACAGCCGAGTGAAGAGAGTTCGTCGTGTAAACAGGTGCTGTACACCCTTCTACATAATGAACATGCGCTCCTTCGTCGACAATTATTAGCGTCCGCTCGAATTGACCCATATTCTCCGAGTTAATTCGGAAATAGGCTTGTAATGGGGTTTCCACTTTTATACCTTTTGGCACATAAATGAACGACCCACCAGACCATACCGCCGAGTTTAACGCTGAAAACTTATTGTCCGTTGGTGGAATAACTTTTGCAAAGTGTTCACGGAAAAGTTCTTCGTTTTCTTTCAAAGCTGAATCCGTATCTTTAAACACAATACCCATTTCTTCTAAATCTTCCTGCATATTGTGGTAAACTACTTCCGATTCATACTGAGCAGAAACACCCGCTAAGTATTTTTGCTCCGCTTCTGGAATTCCTAATTTATCAAATGTTTGCTTGATTTCTTCTGGTACTTCATCCCACGAACGCTCGGATTGTTCAGAAGGTTTGACATAATACGTAATTTCATCGAAGTCTAATGAATTTAAGTCTCCGCCCCATTGTGGCATCGACATATTATAAAAATGCTCTAGTGACTTTAAACGAAAGTCTAGCATCCACTTTGGCTCGTCTTTCATGCGAGAAATTTCTTCAACAATTTCTCGTGTTAAGCCTCGTTTTGAACGAAAGATTGATACGTCTTTATCCTTAAATCCGTATTTATAATCTCCGATCTCTGGCATTTTTTTGGCCATGCTGATTCCTCCATTCCATATTGTATATGCTTAAGCTTCCGCTTCGTTGACACCCTTTTCCATCGCTTTCCAAGCAAGTGTCGCGCATTTGATTCGAGCTGGAAATTTGGCAACTCCCTGCAGGGCTTCAATGTCACCTAAATCTACATCCTCATCATAATCTTTTCCTAGCATCATGTCAGAGAAGATATTTGAGAGCTTTAAGGCGGTTTCAATATCTTTCCCCTTAACTGCTTGCGTCATCATCGAAGCAGAAGCCATTGAGATGGAACATCCTTCGCCGTCAAACTTAGCCTCTTGGACGATCCCATCTTCCACTTTCATCGTTAAGTGAATGCGGTCGCCACAAGTAGGATTGTTCATGTCAATTTTCATACTTCCATCCTCAATCGCACCTTTGTTACGAGGGTTTTTGTAATGATCCATAATCACTTGTCGATACAATGTATCGAGATTATTAAAAGACATCGCTAAAATACTCCTTTGTTGTTACAAGCCCTGCCACAAATTTATCAATATCTTCTTCTGTGTTATATAAATAAAAGCTTGCACGAGCTGTAGCTGAAACGTTTAACCATTTCATTAATGGTTGGGCACAATGATGGCCAGCACGAACCGCAATTCCTGCTGCATCTAACACTGTGGCTAAATCATGAGGGTGAACATCATCCACATTAAATGTGACAAGTCCTGCACGTTTCATTGGATCTTTTGGTCCAAAGATTGTCATACCCTCAATTTCAGACATTTTCTCTAAAGCATAAGCAGCTAATTTATGTTCATGCTTTTCTATCTCATCTAAACCAATTTCTTCAAGAAAATCGATCGCAGCACCTAAACCGATCGCACCGGCAATAATGGGCGTTCCCCCTTCAAATTTCCAAGGAAGTTCTTTCCACGTTGATTCGTACAGACCGACAAAATCAATCATCTCACCGCCAAATTCAACTGGTTCCATATTTTCGAGCAAATGCTTCTTCCCATAAAGAACCCCAATTCCAGTTGGTGCACACATTTTATGTCCAGAAAAAGCGAAGAAGTCACAGTCTAAATCTTGCACATCAATCTTCATATGAGGAGCGGATTGTGCACCATCAACAATCATAATCGCTCCATGACTGTGTGCGATAGCCGCTATTTCTTTAATCGGATTCATCGTCCCGAGCACATTCGAAACATGCATAACTGAAACAATTTTCGTGTTATTGGTTATCGTTGCACGAGCATCCTCAATTGAAATGGTTCCATCTTCTTGTAGCGGAATATATTTAAGAGTAGCACCGGTTTCCTTGGCGAGTTGTTGCCAAGGAATAATATTACTATGATGCTCCATGTACGTAATAATAATTTCGTCGCCTGAAGAAACATTCGCCCTACCATAACTTTTCGCAACGGTATTGAGAGCGGTAGTAGCCCCTCTAGTAAATATGATTTCCTCCATTGAAGAAGCATTGATGAAGTTCCGAACCTTTTCACGTGCTCCTTCGTAACCGTCGGTCGCTTTTGTTCCGAGAGTATGAACACCGCGATGAACATTCGAGTTATACCCACGATAATACTCATTCAGAGAATTAATCACGCTAATCGGTTTTTGGGAAGTCGCTGCACTATCTAAATAGACTAATGGATGGCCATTCACTTCTTGGTCGAGAATCGGAAACTGTTTACGAATCTCTTTCACATCCATTATTGCACTTTCCCTTCAATGACCTCGACCAATTGTTTTTTTACACCTTCAATTGGTAGAACGTTCACAACAGGTGCAAGGAATCCATGAATAATGAGGCGTTCTGCTTCTTTTTGAGAAATCCCGCGACTCATTAAGTAGTACAGTTGAAGAGGATCCACACGACCTACTGACGCAGCATGACCGGCTGTGACATCATCTTCATCTATAAGCAGAATCGGATTCGCATCCCCGCGTGCTTTTTCACTGAGCATTAACACACGAGATTCTTGTTCCGCATTGGACTTAGAAGCACCTTTTTCAATCTTCCCAATCCCATTGAAAATTGAACTCGCTTCATCTTTCATCACACCATGCTTTAATATATAGCCTTCAGAATTCTTTCCGAAGTGAACAACCTTAGTGGTGAAGTTTTGTTTCTGAGATCCACGTCCGACAACTACCATTTTCGTGTCACCGAAGGATCCGTCACCCATCAAATTTGTTACGTTTTCAGAAATGGTATTACCGTCATTCATCGAGCCTAGTGCCCACTCAATTCGTGCATCGCGAGCGGCCACACCTCGACGATTCACATAGGTTGTTACACCTTCAGTAAGGGTGTCAACCGCACCAAATAATACTTTCGCATTCGCATTTGCGACAACTTCTGTTACAAGATTAAAGATACCCTCTTCAGTCTTGCATGTAGAAATATAATTCTCTACATACGTCACTGAACTATTATCTTCTGCTACAACTAAAACATGATTGAAAAGCGTCGCGTTTTCATCATCATGCACATACACGGACTGGATCGGTTCTTTTATTTCTACATTTTTAGGGATATATAAGAAAACTCCGCCATTTAGAAAAGCTGTGTGTAAAGCCGTTAGTTTATGCTCATCTACTTTGACAGCACTCATAAAATATTTTCGCACCAACTCACTATGCTCTTTCACAGCAGTAAAGATATCTGTAAAAATAACCCCTTGCTCTTTTAACTCAGGAGAAAGTGATACAAGTGAAGGCGTATTATTTCGCTGAATGTAAATATTTTGTGCTTCTTCTTTGTTATTTAACAGCTCTTTAACTGCTAAAGGTAATTCATCTATTGAAGTAAAAGCTGGACTTTTTACATCATGTGTTTCGAATGAAGTAAAGTTCCATTTATCAATTTTGGTTTTATCTGGTTTAGGCATCGGAAGATCTTCTGCCTTTTCGTATGCTTCCTTACGTAGAGATGTTAACCATTCTGGCTCTCCTAGTTGAGTTGAGAAGGTATTTACGTAATCCGCATCTACTGTTAATTTCGTTTCCACAGTCCTATTCCTCCTCCTAACAATTACGCTTCTTGACCAACAGTTTCGTCTTCAATACCAAGCTCTTCTTTAATCCATTCGTATCCTTCAGCTTCTAGACGTTGAGCTAGTTCAGGTCCACCCGACTTTACAATGCGACCTTGCATCATAACGTGGACTTTATCAGGGGTAATGTAGTTCAGAAGACGTTGATAATGCGTAATCATTAAGCAACCAAAGTTCTCGTTGCGCATCTCATTTATCCCTTTAGAAACGACTTTCAAAGCATCAATATCAAGACCGGAATCAATCTCATCTAAAATAGCGATTTTCGGTTCAATCATCATTAATTGCAGAATCTCGTTTCGTTTTTTCTCTCCACCAGAAAATCCTTCATTTAAATAACGTTGAGCCATATCCGGATCCATATCAAGTAAATCCATTTTTTTATCCATCGTACGGATGAACTTCATAAGAGAAATTTCTTGCCCTTCTTCACGTCGGCTATTAACAGCAGAACGTAAGAACTCAGCATTGGTTACTCCACTGATCTCACTTGGATATTGCATCGCTAAAAATAGACCTGCTTTGGCACGCTCATCTACTTCCATTTCTAATACATCTTCTCCGTCAAAAGAGATGCTTCCACTTGTTACTTCATATTTTGGGTGACCCATAATTGCAGAAGAAAGTGTAGATTTCCCGGTACCATTTGGCCCCATAATTGCGTGGAATTCTCCACCATTAACTTCAAGGTTAACACCCTTAAGAATTTCTTTTCCATCGATCGCTACATGTAAATCTTTAATGATTAAAGTTGAACCTGACATGATCATACCTCCAAAGACATTTATATGATAATATTGCCGAAGCAAAATCATTCTCATTTTATTCTCATTACAATCTTATAACAAATGAAAATTATAATCAACTACTTGATCTTTAGTTTTCACTATGTACGTGTTGGAAACTTCTTTCCTCTTTACCCATATATTATATTGCACTAATATCCATGAAACAAAACAAAAAACCAGCGACTTTTTCTCACTGGTTTTCCGAGTTTTTTCCTTATTATAAGTTACCGTGAACTTTTCGGTCCAGGTTTGCAATAATTCTTCTGCTTTGAATGTAATCATTTTCTCTTCTTTTTTCTACTTGCATGCGAACGTCATGCTTTCGTTTGTACACTTCATAGCCTACACCATGGGCAGCGTGCATCGCCTTTTCCATATCGGTTGTGTACTCCATATTAAGAGAGCTGATAATAAATCATTCCTTTCAGTTTTGTACCTCGTCTTTAATGTTACTACCCTTTCAAAAAGCAATCAAAACGTAAATAGTCGTTATATCCGACTTTAGCCTTCCCCTCCCACTCTAAGCACTTACTTCTCCTACTCAGTCGCAGAATTCAGCTATATTACGAGCGAATCCTCTTACTTTGAGGCTCTTTTCGTATACAATGTGGCTATTTCATCTGATTTTTGATTAAATCGCCCATTTCACTGTTGAACTCCATTAATAATAGACGAAATGATGCCCGAAATAGAGCTATATCAACGTTTATAGACTGGTTCGAAAAGCAACAAACTTTGCGAGAACAGCCTACTTTGAAAATAGACTTATTTTAGTTCGTTCAGTTCAACAATACATTCTTGAACAAGTGTCACCGCTTGACTCATAGCCGCGCCACCTCCAAAAGCTGCTGTTACCCCGACTGCTTCTAAAATCTCCTCTTCCGTACAACCTTGGTCTAAACAGCCCTTCGTATGATAAATAATGCAATACTCATCTTGGGAATAGATACTAATGCCAAGGGCAATCAGTTGTTTTTCTTTTTGACAAAGCTTCCCTTCTTTAAAACACTCCTGAGTGAAGGCATTATAATGATGGGCAAGATCGGGCATCTTCTTCGTAAACATCCCTAAACCTTCTTTATATTCAAGTAACGCAGCTTCCGTCGCATTTCGAACTTCGAATTCTTGTTCCAATTTGTCCAGCTCCATTTCCTGACATAGTAATTTTGCATTCACCTGTTTAAAGGGCCATCTCTCTAATGTTCAGACTCTTTTCGGATACATTGTTGCTATTTAGTCTAATTTTAGATGAAATCCTCCATTTTTCAGGTGATTCACATCAAAAACAAACGAAAAGATGCCCCGAAACAGTGCAATATCATCGTTTATAGACTGGTTCGAAAAGCAACATACTTCGTGTAAGCAGCCTTCACAAAAATAGTATGAGTCAATCGAAAACAATCTATGAGCAAATTTTTTATCCAACAGGTTTTTATCTCGATATAAGAAAGCGAGTCAAATCACAGAGCTGTTTATTCAGAAAAAAAAGCTTGGAAAGTGATTTCCCAAGCTTTTTTCTCTATCATAATATTTATTTATCGTTCAAAGAGTGCAGAACTCTTTGAGAATCGAAGCCCTCTTATTGAGAAACTGGAACAACTACTCCATTCCACTCTGCCAAAATATAATCTTGAATTTCTTTTGAACGAAGAACCTCAACCAATGCTTGAATTCCTTCATTCTCCTTATCCTCACTTCGAACCGTTATAATATTTGTGTAAGGTGAATCACTGTTTTCAATCGCAATGGAATCTTTTAGCGGATTAAGCTCCGCATCTATAGCATAATTCGAATTGATTAACACCGCATCCCCTTCTCCATTTTTAAATAATTCAGGAAGAAGAGCTGCTTCATATTCATAATCAAATTGTAGATTTTTCGGATTTTCAACGATATCCTCCAGAGTGGCTTCAGTTTTTTCTACCCCTTCTTTAAGAGAAATTAGCCCTTTCTCTTCTAATAAGGATAAAATACGACCATGATCCGGAACCGAACTACTAAGCAAAATCTCAGCTCCTTCTGGAAGCTCATCTAATGAATTATATTTTTGAGAATATACCCCGATCGGCTCAATGTGAATTCCACCAGCGTTGACAAAATCATAACCACTTTCATCAATTTGTTTATTTAAGTAAGGAATATGTTGAAAATAATTCGCATCTAAATCACCATTTTCTAAATCTTTATTCGGTAACACATAATCTTGATAGGTTTCGATTTCCAACTCATATCCTTTTTCCTCTAATAATGGTGCTGCTTTTTCTAAGATTTCTGCATGAGGAATATTTGATGCACCAATAACAATTTTATTATCCGCATCATCTCCATTTCCGCATGCTGCTAATGTAAATACACTTGCTAAGGCTAATCCTTTGATCCAATTTTTCATTTTACTCTCCCCTTATCTTTTGTCTAGTTTTTTCGTTAGGATGTCTCCAATTGCTTGGATGATAAACACAATGATTAGAATAATAATGGTAGCCATTAAAGTAACGTCATCTCGACTACGTTGGAAGCCATCGAGATAAGCTAAGTTCCCTAAACCACCCGCACCGATTACGCCCGCCATTGCCGTATAGCCTACAAGGGCGATGGCTGTTACTGTGATTCCTGAAACAAGTGCAGGCATCGATTCCGGAAGCAACACTTTTAAGATGATGGTAGACGTTTTCGCCCCCATTGACCGGGCAGCTTCAATGATTCCTTTGTTGATTTCTCGTAAAGCAATCTCCACCATTCTGGCATAAAAGGGAGCTGCTCCGATGATCAGGGCTGGAAGAGCTGCATTTGCCCCACGAATCGTCCCAAGTAGTAATTTCGTGAATGGGATAAGTAGAACAATTAAGATAATAAACGGAACGGAACGAAAGACATTGACGAAGCCGCTAGTAATTACATACACCGCTTTGTTCTCCCATAAGTTCCCTTTTGAAGTAAGGAATAAAATAAGTCCTAGTATGGTTCCTAAGAAAAAGGTGATCACTACAGACATACTTGTCATATACAATGTTTCCAGACTTGCTTCCCACATTTTGTCCCACTTGACGTTTGGAAATAATGTTGTCATCATGCTGAGATCACCTCCACACCCACGGACTGTTTCTCAAGAAATTGAATTGATTGTTCAATTTCAGTTTGCGGCCCATCTAAATGAAGAAATAAGGTACCGTATGCTCCTTTTTGAGTATGTGCAATATTCCCTTGCAGGATATTCACGTTAAGCGAAAACTCCCGAATTAACGATGAAATAACAGGTTGCTCTGCAGCGGTCTCAATAAACGTTAACTTGACCACTCTTCCATTCGGATAACGTTGAACTAAGTGCGCAATCGTTTCAGTCGTTTCCTCTTGTTCACTAATTTGTTGAACAAATCGCTTCGTAATCGGCTGCTTGGGATGTTGAAAAACATCGAGCACATTGCCCGTCTCCACAATTTTCCCTATTTCCATGACAGCCACTCGGTGACAAATCTTCTTGATCACATGCATCTCATGCGTGATTAAAACAATCGTTAAACCAAACTGCTTATTAATATCCACCAGTAATTCAAGAATACTATCGGTCGTCTCGGGATCCAGTGCAGAGGTCGCTTCATCACAAAGCAATACATCTGGATTATTTGCTAATGCTCGTGCAATTCCCACTCGTTGCTTTTGTCCACCACTTAATTGCGAGGGGTATGCGTCTTCTCTACCTTCTAACCCAACTAATTTGATTAGTTCTTGCACTCGTTCTTTCCGTGCGGCTTTTTCTATTCCCGCAATCTCAAGCGGAAAGGCGATGTTATCAGCAACCGTACGGGACCAGAGAAGATTAAAATGCTGAAAAATCATCGAAATATTTTCCCTTGCATTTCTTAAGTCTTTCCCTTTAATTTTCGATACCAGTTGTCCGTTTACATTGATTTCACCAATAGTTGGCACCTCAAGACCATTTAACATTCGAATGAGCGTGCTCTTCCCCGCACCGCTATAGCCAATCATGCCGAAAATTTCACCTTTTTGGATTTGTAGATTGACCTCATCTACAGCTGTAAAGGTCCCGGTTTTCGTCTGAAATGTTTTTTTCACATTTGAAATTGTAATCAAATCCATCACCTGCTTTCCTTGACGCTATTTGCCACTTTAATTCTGCTAGTATAGTATCTGTTTCACCCAATAAAAAATGCCTTTCCGCAGAAGAGCAGAAAGGCATACATAATCTATTCCTTTCTCTCATCTCCCAAACCACAAATGTGATTCGTGTGAATTGGCACCATTTCAACGTAACGTTGACGGTTGCCGGGTTTCATAGGGCACATCCCTCCACCACTCTTGATAAGAGTCTATCGCTTTATTCAATTAAAGTTTTAATGTACTTACGTAGAAGTAATTTATGTTTGTGATTGTATCATGGGTAAAATTAGCGTGTCAACACTTTTTTTTCATAATGATTCTCAACAGTTTCATGGTTTCGGCATAGCCAGAGGAGTGATTCTAGGCGGAGGTAATCACGGTATCTGCCTTTTACTTGAATGCGACCGGACAAAACAAATGATGACATTTTTTGATTTGCAGTTAATAAATCTGTTAGGTCTGACAATGAACCAGATACCGTAAAATAAACAAAATTTTGTGTTGCTATTTCAATAACTATTCCGCTGGGTCCCCATTTAAGATGCCAGATATCATTTGTAGTTTTAAATGAAAAATAGATGTTGTTGTGAGGTAATAGTTTTTGGATGTGGGGTCTGGACTCATATGTCGTAATCAATTGATTGAGGTGATCGATCAAAGTGATTCCTCCCATATACATGCTTTTTCAATGTATTCTTTAATTTTTGGGGAAATCCTCTATTTATTACTCGACATATTTCAGTGGGAATTGTAGAGATTTCGCAGGGTTTTAGAGCAGGAGTCGGATTTCGCTGTAAATAGGAAGGCCAACGGGTTAATTATCTTCCTGACTTATTGTATCTGTATAGAGGGTTTACTGTGGTATATGATGTACAAAGACTTTAAGCTTTATATCTATGCCTTTTCACCTTTTTGAATACTCAGATGCTAACCAACCGATTATCTGGAATTGTTTCTTTATGTTCTTTAGAATGCTCAAACATCAATTGTATACAACGCAAATTGTAGATTACACTGTATCAGATAATTTATTTCGTGTCGGTATTTATCAACTCATCTCTTTTAAATTCTTCTCTGACTCCCTATGTAATAACAACCCAAGATCGACCAAAATTCCGCGCGGTCCCTGTTGGGAATTCATTGATGGATCTTCGTATTGTTGAGTCACTTTTATACCCCCAACGTCTTGCTGTTTCTTCTGTTCTCATCATCTCACTGCAATTTAAATTAATCATCTTTTCCTCCTTTTTCATGAGAAAGGTCATATCAAATATTTTCTCACTATGCACTTTTTATGGTTTGACGAAATACAAAGATGTTATTGAGAGTCAGTCATTTAAATCCCCGCACCTATGTAAGATGCGACAGATAACGCAATCCATACAATTGATGAATTACTTATTTCAATCCACGCACCTATGTAAGATGCGACCCAACGTCCTGTCCGGTTTGCTCCGTAAAATTGCAATTTCAATCCACGCACCTATGTAAGATGCGACTACAAGCTGGTTTTAATCGTGTCAGGATTTATTCCATTTCAATCCACGCACCTATGTAAGATGCGACACGATGCAATCGATGAAGCGATAGAATCTATCGAATTTCAATCCACGCACCTATGTAAGATGCGACACCCAAAAAGATGTAGCTGAGTACTTAAATATTTCCAATTTCAATCCACGCACCTATGTAAGATGCGACTTACTCCTTTTAATAATTTATCGTAATGTCCCTATTTCAATCCACGCACCTATGTAAGATGCGACCAAATCAACGATATGGGTAGGTCCCCCGTTTACTATTTCAATCCACGCACCTATGTAAGATGCGACATAACGATTACGGTAAATTAATCACATCAGGCATATTTCAATCCACGCACCTATGTAAGATGCGACGAGTTTTTACAAATAAATTCATTGTCCTATTTTATTTCAATCCACGCACCTATGTAAGATGCGACAGCCAATTTTGGCAATAAAACTCAATTTCCTTTACAAGCAACAAACCAACATTACAAGGAGATGACCAACGAATAACATTTCCGTAATTCCCTTGTAACATTACCTAAATATCTGGTGCGGATCCCCCGGGAAAATCATGATCACTTCACATCCGCACTCAAATAATTAATGGATCCTGCATATCATATGCTTCCTTCGTCCCCACATGAACTACCTTTGATTTATAATTATTCCCAAGCTTATAAAATCGTAAACTATCTTTAGTTGGGTCAATCGTTTGTTCAAGTCTGTATTTTAATTCCGTAAACTGAGCCGCATCAACCACACACTCAAAGACAGAATTTTGCACCCTTTGACCGTAATCCAGGCATAGCTTGGCCACTTTTCGCAACCGCTTTGGACCACCACTATCTATCGTGGAAACATCATACGTAATTAAAACTAGCAAACTCATCACCTACTTCCATAAAAATGGAGGATATTCGTCCAAATCTCCTCGCAGATGCCTTGCGAGCAATAGTGCCTGCACATGGAGCACAAGTCCCCAAGATATTTTTTCTCCCAAGAACGGATGGGTAATTTTATCTTGTTTTCGTTCTTGCCACGCTTTTAGGAACTTCTTTCGTGCATCATCCTTCATAAGCACAGCGCCACTCTCTTTTTTTACGAAGTCATTGGAATTAATTGTTCTTTTATTAATTAAAGATAGAACAAAACGGTCGGCATATACACTTCTTAGTTCTTCCATTAAATCTAGTGCTAGGGATGCTCGCCCGGGACGGTCTTGGTGCATAAATCCTACATAAGAGTCTAGCCCTACCCCTTCTAAGGCAGATGCCGAATCATTGGCTAACAATGTATATGCGAATGAAAGCATGGCATTTACATTGTCCAGTGGCGGACGACGATTGCGACCATGGAAGTAGAATTCTTCCTTCTGCTGCAAAATCATTTGATCAAACACACTATTGTACAAAATCGCCGCCTGACCTTCGTATCCTCGCAAAGTCTCTAAATCCATCGTATTTTGGATCACTTTCAGCAGCCCTGTTAGTCCTTTAGAAACTTCTTTAAACTTCCCCAATTCTATTCTCAACGGGTGTTCCCTTGTAACTTTTTCTACCATCCATTTAGCATTAAACACTTTTCCAATAATAAAATTCTTTGCAATTCTTACTGACTTTTCCTCATTTTCTGAAAGACGATATTGCGTTTTCCTTAACACAACATTTCCTCTATTCTCTCCAACAACTCTGGCTAAAAATTTGCCATTTCGAGTTAAAAAAACCAGGGGAATACTATCTTTTGCGCATTTCCCCATTAGAGCAGGACTGGCACCGGTGTAGCCAAATGTATAAATCGAATCTAAATTATGGAGTGGGAATCGTGCTAATTTTTCATCCTCTTTAAGGATCACGATATTTTCACCATTTAAGGTTAAGTACACATCTGGAGTTGTTACAAATAAAGTATTTAATAACTTCTTCATTCCCCTATGCTCCTAGCGATGTATTTACTTACTGACTCTTTTGTCATTAGTCTTGGTATACAAATATGTTGTAGAGAACAGTTTTTACAAAACGCACCTGTTTTTACTTTTGGTGTATGTCTTTTGTGATAATATTGATGCATTTCTTCAAAAATATCTCTGACTTTCTTTTTCAATTCAGCGGTAAGCTCCACTTTTTCTCTCCGCTTAATTTCATTATAAAATAAATATCCAAATGACACTTCACAAGCTAGCATCTCCTCTAAACACATAGCTTGAGTGGTTAATTGTAAAATATCAACATCATCTTTTTTAGGTTTACCTCTTTTATATTCAATCGGAATTGGCATATAGAGAGTGGAGGAACCCTGAATGGGCACTCCACTTGCATGTTTATGAAATTCTACTACATCACAAACACCAGTCACACCTAATTCTCTTGATTGCACAGGTAAGGCCCTGACGATCAGTTTCTCGTTTCTTTTTTCCCGGATAAATGGAGAATCCGCTCGATTATGCAAATGCTGCCCTTCTACGGTTCTTACATTCTCTTCCCATTGCTGTTCAATGTGAATTAATGCCCACTGGCGTTTACAAAATTGAAAATGCTGGATACCAGACAAGGAAAGAAATTGCTCTTCATCATATTCCTTCATATTCCTTCACTTCTAAGCCATCTAATTCTTCCACATACAAATGTACATCCTCGAACGAATTAGGCTCTTCAGTTTGTAGCTCCATTTTTAAAGATCGATGGACTTTAGCGGATGAATACTGCCCCATTTTGGATGCATGCTCCCACCAGTATAGTCTGTGGACTTCCATTGATCCTTCTGGACGTGCAGATGAGCTATCATTTTCAAAAAGAGTTCTCAGTGCTTCTTGAATCTTTTCCGCATCTCTTCTTGTAAAACCCGTCTTTTCAGCAAGCTGTGTATTAATACTGCCATAAAACACATATACCCCGAAGTCGACACGATGCTTCATTCCCATTGTGTCCGCACCTTTTTTATCTGAAGTAGTAGAGTTGACAGATTTCGTAATTTGAATTGAAGAAATATCGATGGGATGTAAACTTGTCGCCGGATGGATCGACACTGGACCACGCACTCCTACAGATAGGACGTCTCCTTTAAAAGCGAACACTTGACCAAAACTTCGAACATCTGCCCAAGTTTCACAAGCAATCTTAGCAAACAGGTCTTTATCTTTGTCTTTATCCGCTTTTTTGAGTTCTGGAATACTATCAGCACGATCTTTTAAACTCTTAAACTCGTCGGATTTCTTTTCATCGGATTGCACAAAAATCTTTTCTTCCATATCCTGAAGTCGATTTCTGATTTTTCTCTTAAGACAAACATCTGAGATTTCTCCATACCCGTCATAGTTTTGTCGAGGACGATTCCCGTTCAGAGGATCTCCATTCGGATTGGCATTTTTCACAGATAATACAACGGCAAAATCAATCTTGTTCGCTAGTACTTCCATTTTCTTCATCTCCTTTAGATTGTTTTTTTCCTTGGTAAAGCTCATGTCTTTGTGAGTAGAACCCTAATAAAAATACCGGTGTTAACGTTTTGTTAGTGAAATCTGATGTGTTCATCTTAGAGGCAATTTCATCGATCATACTTGTAAGATAGCCACCCTTTGCTCCTAATCGTGCTTGGTATGGTTGGAGATTAGATTGGATGATATCCCATGTTCTTGTCGGATGTTTTGCAAAGGCATTCATGTACCGTTGTGCATTTGTAACTCGTTGGGAATCATTATTTGTAAGGGCTCTTTTTTCTAGGACATCTGCAACAGCTAATAATCTACCAAAAAGGTAATCTCGTTCCGTATTTTCAATCTCTAATGCCACGTCATACTCCTCCTTTTCATAATGCTTTTTTATCAGAGAACACGTAATACTCAAAGTTTTCTCCCATTCCCAGTATTCCAGCGCTACCGGATTGATGGCTTTAAAGTAAGCATTTCTCATTATATCTGGTGGCAATTTCGCTCGATCAATTACGCAAGGATACAACCTTTCAATGACTTGCTTAATCAATTTATCGCTTGCATTCCTACCATAAGCAATGTTTGCAATATCCTTTAAGGAGGGAGCCCCCGGAAATGGTATCATTTTCTTATCTTCATCTTTTCTGTATTTATGGAGCCAACTACTTGTTTGATGCCAGTGTTCAATATTGTGAATATACTGCTCTTTGTCTAAATTCCGATAATACACAACCGCCATTCTCCCTGGTGTGGCAGCGTCCAAGATAAGGATATTAATGTTGTCAGATTGATAGGTTAAATCTTTTTTATAACCAGCCATTGCCAGTGTTACTTTTTTGGCATAGGTTTCATGAGTTTGATCCTGTTCCTTATTCGGCTCTTCTTCCTCTTTTCCTAGTTCATTCAATAACGAATAGAAATCATCATGCGGGGAAGCGACCTTTGCTTCTTCATTACCCCAGACGAGAAACACTCGTCCGTCAATCACACGTCCCTGTTTTTGAATGAGCCACTTTAACGCGTTGTGGGCTTTTTGGGAAACGTCATAGCAGATATTGGCTGCTTCACTATCTTGTGAAAATCGCCCTCTATAAGTAAACCCCGTGCTATCATTCGCAGATATTAATTTAGACATATCCGCTGCATGACGTATTTTACTTGAATGTTTTTCTGTCTTGGGTCGATTCAAGCCTGAGATGTAGCAATATTCATCTTCACTGAGCTTAGAATTATAAAAATTCACAAATGAATCATGAACATCTTTATCATTCCAAACCTTATCAGTAATTTTTTCATCACCAAAATGGACATTAAACCTTACTGTTGCTTTCTCTTGAGTGTCTGAGAGTACCTTAAAAAGTTCTGGTTTGTCGCCATACTCTTCTTGTACCTGTTTCGACCATTTAGATATAAAATTACCTGAACGATTTACATGCACAATTGATTCTAGGATTAAGTCTGTAATTAGGCTCGATTTTGATAGGTATTTATGTATTATTTTCACTTTAGGGTGAGCATACTCTGATTGAGCGAATTCTAATAATTGGGTCATGTATAGGTCGTACAGATTTTGACCATTTTTATAGACGCCTCCATATTTCACATAATCTCCTGCGACATAAATTAAGTTATCATGTAAAGGGTGTGGGACAGGTTTACTTGTTCGACTAAATGATCCTTCAGTGCATGGAATAATCGTATTTGCATCATCTTTACTAATTACTTTGGCCGAATGAAAATCGCCGCTTTCTGTAATAGTAACTTCTATTTGAGCATGTTGAGTTGTATGAGCAACTGGCAATAAAGCATATTCTTGTCCGTTATATTTTCTTTGAATTTCCCCTACATGCTCCAAATTATTTTCGTAGGTCTTGTATAAATTCAATAACCAACTCACTTTCTCACCTCCTTAACTGTACTCTTCATAGAGTTCATCGACTGACAGCATCGTATCACTAGAGAATCCCTTGGTTTGTACCTTCTTTATTGGTCTTACAATTCGACAATCTTCAGGAGCGATAAAATCCATAATCCCCTTCTTCATTACTGGGTTCCAAAGTCTAGTTTCCATCATCTCCCTTCCCGTTTCGTCAGGATAATTGATCCCATGAACCATGGTTCCTAAGTGGATTTCTCCTTCATATTGATCATAAAACCCTTCCCCATCTCCAAAGGTTAGAGCCTCTACATATCCTTGACATTCCCTTGTCCCAAGAAAGATGTCTCTCCTTCCCCCAACGTTAACTGCCCGCTTCGCAATATTATGATGTTTATTTTCATTTCTATCAAAAGCTAGTTCTTCTCGGTGTGGGTTAAAAACAAAGTGAGCTTTAACTTGATATTTTACATCCTTTAGATAGGAGTAATACGCTAGTGTATTCCCTCCTTTATACACAATTGGCCTCATTCCTTTCGACTCCATCTGTATTGGATTCATCACTCGCACCGAGTCAATCACCCAAATGATCGTCGGCTTCCAATAGATCGATTCTACAATTCCTTTTAAAGCCTGATAGGTTGGGACCTGGTAGGAACACTTCTCTCCACCAATTTTTGTCACCGGATCTGTAAATAAGGCATACTTTCCATACACTTCAAATTCGATTGAATTCCGCATGCTATCATCCTTTCGTATCTAACCGAATAACGTATCCATTTCTACTTCTCCTGCTACATTCAGACCATAATGAAGGTCATACGCATTCTCTCTTAAGATTAAAAACTGTCCATCTCTTAAACTAATAATATCTCCGTTTTTTGATAGTTGATTTAATTCGTGTGCATAGACTCCAATAGTGTATTGCTGCGCTTTCTTCATCACTTCTGAAAATATCTCAATCGATAAGTTTTCATTTAAATCAGCAATGATGTCTTCTCCATCCCCATAAGGCACAATCACACTACTAGCAGGACTATCAATGACTTCAAAATGATTTGCTGCTGTTTTTAAACTCGATCTTAAAATAAGCGGAAAAGGCTTACCGGTTGCATGTTCAAAGCTATTTGCATAGACCCCATTTTCATTTAATAGGGAGGTCATATCTGTTTCTAACTTTGGAATAAAATAGTCTAAATCTCCTTTCATTTCGTGATAGTAGGACTGAAAATAATACTTCATTGTTTTTTGAGACAACAAATCATCTAAGGAACCACCTTGTCTGTCTAGGATGATTTTAGCTGTTATTTCAGCACCAACCTTTATTGACTTTAGATGTTGTAGATTCTCTTCTCGATGTTTAATAATATAGACATTTCCTGTTTTCTTCTCACCATGACGATTACATCTTCCGGCAGCTTGTGCAATCGAATCTAAACCAGCTAGTGAGCGGATGACTGAGCCAAAACTTACATCCACCCCGGCCTCAATCAATTGCGTGCTTAAACAAATCACCTTTTCTCCAGTACTTAGCTTGCTCCTGACCTCTGCTAATATCTGTATGCGGTGGGCTGCGCACATGCTCGTACTAAGATGATATAAAGAGGCTGATAAGTTCTCCTCCTTTAGCTTTTCGTATAATTTACGAACCACTGTTTTCGTGTTCAAGATGCACAGTACACTCTGTTCCTCTTCCACTTTTTCTTTTATAAATTCTGCTACATCATCTGTATCCCAGCCGTCCACCGATATGCTGTCCATTAAATTCACCCGTTTAAACGCTTTCGTGACTTGCTCTAACTGTTGAATTAATTCCCCATCTGGCTTGCTCATTTTCTTTTTAACCTCATCAAGCGCTGGCTGTGTGGCTGTACATAATAATATCGTTGAACGACAAACATCTCTTAAAAAATTGATCGACTCGTTGAATAACGAAATGCAGTTAACCGGAACGGATTGGACTTCATCAAATATTAAAATCGCATTAGCTAAATTGTGGAGTCGCCTCACATTTCTCGTTCCTCTTGAGTAAAAAGTGTTTAAATATTGGACCATCGTTGTGAATATAATAGGAGAATCCCAGTTATCCTTTGCCAGCTTTAACTTCTTATTTTTCACGTAATCTGGATCATCCTCTTTGTCTACTAACCAATCCTCTTGGATCACATTGGAGTGATGCTCTAAAATATTTGCGTCATCCATCAGTATCTTCCTTACGTCCGCGGCGTTTTGTTCAATAATGGTTGTGTAGGGAACTATATAAATGATTCGCTCTTTTTTATGATGAGTGGCGTGTCTTAATGCATATCTTAAACTGGCTAATGTTTTCCCGCCGCCAGTTGGGATGGAGAGAGTATAAATGCCTGGTGGTTTGGTAGCAGCTTGATCACATTGCACCGACATTTCTGCCCTAAGACGATGAATTGGATTTGATGGGTCACTTTTTTCTTTTAGAAGTTGTACATGAGAAATTAATCGATGATAATAACCGAGAAATAATTCTTGGTGATTTTTCGGTAAGGGCGTATCTTCTTTTTCTTCAAACACTCTAGTTTCTGTTCGGTCAGCGTCAATTAGGCAACTAAATAAATACTTAGATAGAAGAGCCAATGTAAAGGGAAGTCTATCTGCGGTAAGTAACGGGAGTTTTAATACGTGTATTAATTCTCCTAAAGACGTATGTATGAGCGTGTCCACATCATGATTTTGAAGAATATTGGGTAAATTTTTCTTGACTTGCTCATAACCAGGCAAGTCTTTTTCTATTACTCGATAGAGCACATCTGATGTAAGTTCAGGAGATAGAAAATTTTGTAGGCCCATATGGTGAGAAATAATTAAATTGCTTACTATTTCTGCTAATAATTTTTGTGATGGAGCTGATGAGGTTTGATGTAATTTTTCATAAATCCATTTACCTCCTGCGGTAGAGTGATCTACACTCCCTTTCCGAGGTGCGTGTTCCGGGTCGTAGACAGCTAACTTTAAGTACTGTTGGAACTCATCACTAATCTTCCCAGCGTCATGTAATATGCCTGCAAGTTCAGCCAAATGTTTAAGTCCAATTTTTTCACCATAACTAGCCGCTAAGCTACTTACACCTTCTAAATGTTTCTCTAATGACTGTTCTTCACCATCGCTGTTTCGTATATGAGCTATATAGTTCATACTCCACCTCCTACATTTATACTAATTCCGACTCTAATTACCTTTATTATACAGAAAAAAACAGGAAGATTATACTATTCCTTGTGAATATTCAATCTATTTCAGATCTATATCCCTATAATAATCTTGCGTTTGGATTGTGGATTGTTCATTGAGAATGGGGGGGCAACTTCTGATTTGCATTCGAGTTTTAATGGGATGCGTAAAGACATTTCTTATTTGTACGACTTTGAGGGGATTGGATTGACCTTGATTTATTCAAGAGTTAGGTGGTATATGCACATCTTTCACTTTTGCGCACCACTTCCTGCCTTTTGTGCACGACTTTTCTATCTTTGTGCACCTCTTTTTCGATTTGTACACGACTTTCCTCTTCTTATGCACATCTTTCATGTTTGCGCACCACTTCGCGATTTTCTTGCGTGGTCTGGTCTTTCATCTACCTAGTTACTTCTCCCACCTCTGCTAGCATTTCACAATAACTCAAAAAAAAACAACCTGTAGTTGTTTTTTTACTCGCTAATCAATTTCAATTCTTCATACAAATAAGGAACAGACTTAAATGCGTAAATCTTTTGGTGCAATTCTCCATCTATCATGGTCAGAAGGCATGGAACACTCTCAACACCATACTCTTCAGCCAACTCTGGCGCAAAGTTCAGATCCATTTTTCCAATCGGAAAAGAGGGAAGGAGCTCACTAGTGACGTCTAACATCCTCCCTGCCACTTGGCATGTACCACACATGGGGGTGTAGAGGTATAATGCGATTATGGGTTGCTTTTCTAGTTTTTCTTCTAATTCAGCGGTTGTCCAATTTGTCACCATTTTCTTCAAACTCATCCTTTTTCATAAAAATTCAGCATGTACATCGATATTCGCGCTTAGTAAAACAGAGGCTAAGTGTTGTCCAGGTGCGCAGGCGACTTCTTTATACATTCGATCAATGTATAAATGCTCGGCCTCTGGAAATTCACGAATAAAGAGCTTTCGTAGTTTTTCGCCAGCTTGATCTGCATCTACTAACACATACACTTCTCGGTGAAATAATGCATCAATAATTTCGTCTAGCTTTGTGCGACTAATGGTTCCATTTGTGCAGATAATCTCTACAGGTTCTTTAACAATTTTCTTTACTTTTCGCTTGTCCGAGGTGCCTTCAACAATGATGACCTTTTCTTCAAGTTCGTTCATCCAGCATCACCTTAGCTCTTTTCGAATATTTTGTTGCTTCTGACCCAAAGAAAAAACAGGCAATAAAGTATTTTCGTGTACTTTCCTACTTTTTGTCTATAAATGAAAAATTTCTCATCAGGAAAAGAGCACGAAGTCATACAAGTCAAGGGTTTTGTTCCAATAAGAAAAGCCACAATTTTTGCGAAAACAGCCTTTAAGTAAGTATATGTTATTGTAATCACATTTCATGTATAGTGGACGAAAAAAACTTACATTATCTAAATATTTTCTCTTTTTTTATGCATTTTTGCAATATTTCCGCTCAAAAACGATATTTTGTTGACAGAGTGGGCTGACAAATGCCCGAGTCCCTAGCCACTGCAGCTAGATCACGAAATGCGGAAGGGGCTCCGCCCAGCAGCGGCGGGCAAATGTTATCCAACGGAGAAGGTCCTGACCTTTGGAGTTGGATGTTATTTGTCCCATAGCTGCTAGCCACTGCAGCTAGATCACGAAATGCGGAAGGGGCTCGCCCAGCAGTGGCGGGCAAATGTTATCCGACGGAGAAGGTCCTGACCTTTGGAGTTGGATGTTATTTGTCCCATAGCTGCTAGCCACTGCAGCTAGATCCGTCTATTTTTAATGTGAATCAATATGGAAATGGGCGATTTAATCAAAAACCAGATGAAAAAACCATAATGTATACGAAAAGACTCTTGCAAAAAAAAGAGACAGGAATTCTGTCTCTCCTAGCACCAACCACCTTGGTTGCAGTGTAGTACTGAAAAACCTTCGAAGTGTCCGATTAAAACTAGGTTCTAGACTGAGGTTGAGCCCTTCTTCCGGTAAGTTCATTTTCCCAATCAATTTATTCAATTTCATAACACCTCTATATCGCCATTAGGATGCAACATATAGTTGAATTAAACCGTCTTCAACTATATGCTGGCATGATATGGCTAGTTAATGCAATTATGAATTTGACTCAATTGACTCTCTAAATAAAAAGCTAAATGATTTTGTTCTATTTTAGCCATGACACGCTCTGTAACATCTAATTTTTTCGGTGTGAGCGTAACACAACTCCTTCTTTAGTATGGAGATAGAGTTAGCTTTCCCAATTCCAAAACAAAACACCATGGAGTTGCTCCAAGGTGTTTTGTTTACGCTGTTTAGTTTTCGTTAATCATTTCATCATATTGCTCTGATGTCATCAATTTCTCTACATCAGCCATATCTGTTGGTTCAACAACGACCATCCATGCTTTTTCGTAAGGAGATTCATTGACAAATTCTGGTGAGTCATCAAGCTCTTCATTTATTGCTACGACTTTACCGCTCAGTGGAGCATAAAGTTCTGAAACTGTTTTCACAGATTCAACACTTCCAAAGGGCTCGTCCGCTTTGATTTCATCTCCCACCTGTGGAAGCTCAACAAAAACGATATCTCCAAGCTCCGACTGGGCAAATTCAGTAATACCAATTCTCAGTTGCTCGCCTTCTACTTTTACCCATTCATGTTCTTCTGAATAACGTAATTCTTTTGGTGTGCTCATTAAAATCCCTCCAAACCTATAGTCAACTTAATCTTCCCATATCTATTCGACAAAAAGCAAGAAATCCCTTTTTATTTTCAAGAATTCACCCATGAGTTCTCAAATTGCTCTTCGTTAAATCCAACGGTCACTTTTTGCCCGTCTGTAACAATTGGTCGTTTAATTAACATTCCGTCTGACGCAAGTAATTGCAGTAGTTCTTCCTCTGTTGCCGTTTTCATGCGGTCTTTCATTCCGAGCTCACGGTATTTTTGTCCGGAAGTATTGAAGAATTTTTTCAATTCAAGTCCGCTCTTCTCATGTAGCTGTTTAAGTAATTCGGCTGATGGCGGATTTTCGACAATGTGGATATCATCTACCTGCACATTATTTTCTTCTAACCATTTTTTTGCTTTTCTACACGTCCCACACTTAGGATATTGATAAAAAGTTACCATTACTACACTCCTTAATTACAAGTTGTTTCTACTGTATAGATTAGTTCTTTTAGTAGTTCAGTTGCATCCGCTAATTCTAGTGAGTAATATCTTTGTGTTCCCTTTTGCACAATCGAAACAAGCTTTTGATCGCGAAGCATTTTTAAATGATGCGAAACAGCTGGTCGAGAAAGCGTTAAGTTCTCAGTGATTTCATTTACCGTCATTGGCTGCTTTTCCGCTAATAGTAAGATAATATCTTGACGATATGGATCGCTTAGCGCTTGAAAAAGCGGTATGCAAGAACGAAATGTTTCAATAGCTTTTTGCCCCATAATGTACTTCCTTTCTCCGGTTTCACCTTCCATTATACTCGGTCTTGGGCTTTACGAACAATGCTTGGAACGATGCTTCTTGGCATTAAGCGAACGGCCTTGGCTAGGATTTTATTTTTCATTCCTGGAATCACCACTGTTTTTTCTTGTTTTAAGCCTTCATACGCTTTTCTCGCAACCGATTCAGCATCCATTACACCACTTTTGAAGAGCTTAGACTGACCGAGTTCCGCTTGATCCCCAAAGCCAGTGCTAGTTGGACCGGGGCATAATGCAGATACCGTAATTCCCGAATCTTTCCATTCATTCGAGAGAGCTTCCGAGAATGAGAGCACATAAGCTTTCGTTGCATAATAGACAGCCATAAGTGGACCTGGTTGAAAAGCAGCTGTTGATGCCACATTTAGTACCTGTCCTTGTTTTCGCTCTACCATCTCTTGTCCAAAATACTTACTTAACTCGGTTACTGCGGTTATGTTCACTTGAATCATCTCTAATTCCCTTTGCATATCTGTTTTCTCAAATTCACCAAACAAACCAAAACCAGCATTATTGATCAGTGAATCAATGACCAAGCCTCTCCGTTTCGTTTCTTCGAATAGTTGTTTGGCCGCTTGTGGCTTGGATAAGTCACTTACAATCACATTAACTTTGATGCTATGTTTTTTCGATAAATCCTGTGCAATTTCATTTAATTTATCTTCACTTCGAGCCACGAGTACTAGATTATGCTGATCTTGAGCAAATAGCTTTGCTAATGCTAACCCAATGCCTCCAGAAGCACCTGTAATTAGAACGGTTGATTTCATCATTTCTTCTCCTTTAATCCTTAATATAAGTTTAAATGTTTAAACATATAATATTATAACTACCTCCTTACGTCAAGCGGGCTGATTTCGAGGGGTAAAGATAATACTAAATGGCTCTTCTCGTTTACCTTGTGGCTATTTCATCTGATTATCAATTAATTTTTCTACTTCACTGTTAATTTTCATCCAAAACAGACGAAATGATACCCGAAACAAAGCTTTATCAAAGATAATAAACTGCTACGAAAAACTACAAACTTTGCGAAAACAGCCTAGTAAACTGAAGTTCTGCATTCTGGCCTTAACGTCGAGCATTCGAGCCTCAAAATTGTGCAGTAACGCATCAATGTCGTGCATAAATAGTCATACAAGTAATCATCTTAAAAGCTATACTACTTCTTTAAAATGCCCCAACTTCAAAGCTACATTCCCAATTCAAAACGAAGGAATGTTGTCATCACAAGTCCTTTCCCCTATACCTTTCCAAGAATATCCGTTCCCGCATAGTTATCCACATAAAAAAGAGAGCCCAATGGGACTCTCTTTTATGCTCAATATTATAGGGCGTATTTCTCTGCATCGACTAATTTCTCTGATGCTTCACGTTTTAATGCAACTACATTTACTGGTGTGTAGCGAATTAGTTTACGAAGAGCTGACAGCATCATGCGTAAAGAATCGCCTGTTTCTACCGCAACTAATGTTTCTTTGGCGTGTTGTTCAATTTCAATGAACGCTTCTTGACAGAAGATTTGCGTATAGAGTAGTTTTTGCTGGGCTTTTTCAAGACCTTGAGTTTCGATTGCTTTCTCTGTACGAAGAACAGCTGATTCCATTGCATAAGCATTGGATACGATGTCGGCAATGTTAACTAGGACTTCTTGTTCTTTTTCAAGCGCCTTGCCAAATTTTTGTGCTGCAAGACCCGCTGCTAATAAACCAATTTTCTTCGCATTTTTCACAAGCATTTTTTCTTGTGCTAATGGCGCATCGCCAACTTCTTCTGGCATCATCATCATTAATTCTTCTTGAAGAGCTCGAGCTTTCTGAAGTAAAGGTAATTCACCTTTCATCGCTTTACGAAGGAATGTGCCTGGTACTAATAGGCGGTTGATTTCATTCGTTCCTTCGAAGATACGATTAATCCGAGAGTCTCTGTACATTCTTTCAATTTCATATTCTTGCATAAAGCCATATCCACCATGGATTTGGACGCCTTCATCAGCAATGTAATCTAACACTTCTGTTGCAAATACTTTATTTAAAGAACACTCAATCGCATATTCTGCGATCGAATTAGCTACTTCTTTTCCGTTTTTCACTTCTTCGTCTGTTAATTGACTCATACGGTCTTCAAATAATCCAACTGTACGGTAGACAGAGCTTTCCGCCGCATACAGTTTAGCTGCCATCGTAGAGAATTTCTCTTTTGTTAAGTTAAAAGCAGAAATTGGTGTTTTAAATTGTTGACGTTGGTTTCCATATTGTAAGGCAATTTCTAGCGCGCGCTTAGACGCTCCAACAGCACCTACTCCTAATTTGTAACGACCGATATTTAGGATATTAAAGGCGATAATATGACCTTTGCCCGCTTGACCTAATAGGTTTTCAACTGGAACTTGAGCATCTTCAAGAATTAATGTACGAGTAGACGAGCTTTTGATTCCCATCTTTTTCTCTTCAGCACCAGTTGACACTCCAGCAAACTCACGCTCTACGATAAAGGCTGAGAATTGCTCGCCGTCAATTTTCGCATACACCACGAACACATCGGCAAAACCAGCGTTTGTGATCCATTGTTTTTCACCATTCAATACATAGTGAGTACCCTCAGCATTAAGCTTCGCAGTTGTTTTTGCTCCTAATGCATCTGAACCTGAACCTGGCTCCGTTAATGCATAAGCCGCAATTAATTCTCCCGTAGAAAGAGGGGGTAAGTATTTATTTTTTTGATCTTCATCACCAAATAATACAATTGGTAGGGAACCGATTCCTACGTGAGCCCCGTGTGTAATCGAGAATCCTCCTGCACGTGACATTTTCTCAGCAATTAACGCAGAACTTACTTTGTCTAGTCCGAGACCGCCGTACTCTTCTGGCACATCTGCTCCAAGTAGACCAAGGTCTCCTGCTTCTTTTAGTAAGCGAACAGAGTGTTCAAACTCATGATTTTCAAGGTTCTCCACAACTGGTAAAACTTCTTTCGCTACATAATCTTCTGTTGTTTTGGCAATCATTAATTGCTCATCTGAATACTCTTCAGGTGTAAACACTTGGTCATACGATACATCTTCAATTAAAAAACTTCCGCCTTTTACTAATTTATCTGTTGAATTCGTCATTAATAATTCCTCCTTAGAATGGTAAAAATGTATAGCAGAGGCGACAATCATCGCCTCCTAAATCCAATTAAATCAGTTCAAATACTCCAGCAGCACCCATGCCGCCACCAATACACATGGTGACAACACCAAATTGTTGATTACGACGTTTCATTTCATGGATGAGGGAAAGCGTTAATTTAGAACCCGTACATCCAAGTGGATGACCAAGTGCAATGGCACCACCATTTACGTTGACGATGTCCTCATTTAAACCTAGCTGACGAATAACTTGTATCGATTGAGAAGCAAACGCCTCATTTAGTTCAAACAATCCGATATCGGATAATTCTAAGCCCGCTAGCTTCAGTGCTTTCGGAATTGCTTCAACTGGTCCAATTCCCATAATTTCAGGTGCTACACCAGCTACTGAAAAGGAACGAAACTTGGCCATCGGAGTTAATCCAAGTGAAGTTGATTTTTCACGATCCATGACCATTACAGCTGCTGCTCCGTCACTGGTTTGCGAAGAGTTTCCGGCTGTTACGGAACCTCTGACATTGAATGCTGGGCGTAGCTTTCCTAGTACTTCGGCGGTTGTATTTGGACGAACACCTTCATCTTTTGAAAATTGAAGCTCTTTATCTACTAATTTATTATTCTCATCTACAGAGCGAAGTGTCACATCCACGGCTACTGTTTCATCCGCAAACTTTCCTTCTGCTAATGCTTTTGCCGCACGCTGATGACTTCTTACCGCAAATGCATCTTGATCTTCACGTGAGATACCATATTTTTGGGCAACAGCTTCAGCAGTATGACCCATGCCCATATAGTACTCCGGTGCTGTTTCTGCTAATGTTGCGTTCGGACGGACAACATGACCCATCATAGGCACTAAACTCATTGATTCTGCTCCACCTGCAATGATTGTATCGGCATGACCAATCATAATTTTCTCGGCTGCATTGGCAATGGACTGCAAGCCTGAAGAACAGTAACGATTGATCGTAATGGCTGGTACTGTATTTGGAAGACCAGCTAGTGCGCCAATGTTTCTTGCCATATTCAGACCCTGTTCCGCTTCTGGCATCGCACAACCGATGATTAAATCATCTATATTCCCTTCATAATTTCCAGCACGCTTTAATGTTTCTTTTACCACTAGTGCCCCTAAATCATCTGGTCTTACAGAGGCTAATGTTCCTTTCTTCGCTCTTCCGACTGGTGTTCTAGCACCACTCACGATGACCGCTTCACGCATGATGGATCTCCCCTTTTCTCTTAAATTACCATTTCTTAGTTACGTAATGGCTTACCTTTGACAAGCATGTGTTGCATCCTTTGTTGTGATTTTGGTTCAGCTACAAGCTCAACAAATGCTTGGCGTTCAAGGTCAAGTAAGTATTGTTCATCTACTTCTGTTCCGTATGGTACTTTTCCGCCTGCAATGACGTAAGCTAGTTTTTTAGCAATTTTCAAATCATGCTCTGAAATATAACCAGAGTTCATCATGGCTTGGGCTCCTAATAGTAGGGTCGCATAGCCCGGCTCTCCTACGACTGGTACCTTTGTGCGTACTGGAGGTGTATAACCGGCTTCGCTTAATGAAAGCACAGCTTGTTTCGCGTCATACAATTGATGATTTCCGTTCACGCTCACTCCATCAGCTTTGTTGATGAAGTTGTTGTCTCTAGCTTCTTCACCAGATGTTGAAACTTTTGCCATCGCAATACTTTCAAAAACAGAATTCGCTACTTTTTGAAGATCAAAATCAACGCCTGTTGGTAGGCTGGCTAGATACTTCATATACAGCTCTTTGTTTCCGCCTCCGCCAGGGATTAGTCCGACTCCGACTTCAACCAGTCCCATATACGTTTCCATCGAAGCTTGGATATGGTCGGTTGGTAAACACATCTCTGCTCCACCACCAAGAGTCATACCAAATGGTGCTGCGACAACTGGTTTATGGCTATATTTCATTTTTAACATCGCTTGTTGGAAGTGACGAATCACCATTTCTATTTCAAAAACATTATCATCTTGTGCTTCCATTAAGATCAGTGCTAAGTTGGCTCCCACACAGAAGTTTTTCGCTTGATTTCCGATAACAAGGCCCTTATAGTTCTTCTCTACTTCATCTACTGCAAAATTCACCATTTGAATGATGTCCATTCCAATCGCATTGTTTTGCGAGTGGAATTCTAAAAGGGCGACTCCATCACCAATATCAATTAAACTAGCACCTGTATTTTTCTTGATTAACTTGCCTTGTTTTTTCAACAATTTTAGGTCGATTTCTTTTTCATTTCGTTCCACTTTTTTGTAATCACCCTCATGGAAGAAGAAGAGTTCTCCCTCTACTTCTTTGTAAAAAGAAGTGTGACCAGCTGCAAGCATATTGGTAATCCATGCAGGAATTTCCTTTCCTTCTGCTTGCATTTTCTTCACAGAAGCTTCGATTCCGATCCCATCCCAAGTTTCAAACGGACCGAATTCCCAACCAAATCCCCATTTCATTGCTTGATCGATTGCGACAACATCATCCGCAATCGTGCCAAAGAGCTCAGCAGAATACAGAAGAACAGGGGATAAAATATTCCATAATAAGTTGCCAGCTTTGTCGTCACTATACACTAACGATTTCAGTTTACGCTTTGCTCCTTTTTGCTGCTTGCTCATTTCAAGAGCAGGTGTTTTTAACTTTTTGCGTTCCTGATATTCTAAGGTTGCCGTATTGAGCTCAAGGATTTCTTTTCCCTTTTTCAAGAAGAATCCCTGCCCTGATTTACTTCCTAACCAGCCATTTTCAATCATTTTCTTCATAAATTCAGGCGTTGCAAACACTTCTTTTTCAGCGCCTTCAACTTGGTCATACACATTTTTGGCAACATGAGCGAATGTATCTAGTCCGACAACATCTAACGTACGGAAAGTAGCGCTCTTAGGTCTTCCGATCAAAGGTCCAGTTACTGAATCCACTTCTCCGACACTGAAACCACCTTTTACCATTTCTTGTACCGTGACAAGAAGACCGTAAGTTCCAATTCGGTTAGCGATAAAGTTTGGCGTATCTTTCGCAAATACAACGCCTTTTCCTAGCACATCTTCACCAAATGTTTTCATGAATTGAAGAACTTCAGGATCCGTGTGTTTCGTCGGAATCACTTCAAGTAATTTTAAGTAACGAGGTGGATTAAAGAAATGTGTGCCTAGGAAGTTACGTTGAAAATCTGCTGAACGTCCTTCTGCCATTGCTTCCACCGATATGCCAGAAGTATTTGAGCTAACAATGCTTCCCACTTTACGATGCTCTTCCACTTGTTGGAACACTTTTTTCTTTATATCTAAATTCTCTACAACGACTTCTATGATCCAATCAACATCGCTTAATTGGTTCATGTCGTCTTCAAAGTTACCTGCTTGAATCAGTTCCAAGTTCTTTTTCGAAGTTAGTGGTGCTGGTTTTTGTTTTAATAACTTTTTTAAAGCGTTTTCACTAATGCGGTTACGAACGACTTTATCTTCTAATGTCAGTCCTTTTGCTTTTTCACCATCTGTTACTTCACGCGGTACAATATCTAGTAATAGTGTTGGAATTCCAATGTTTGCTAAGTGAGCGGCGATTCCAGACCCCATTACCCCAGATCCTAAAACGGCTGCTTTTTTGATTTGTTTCGTCACGTATATTTCCCCCTTTGACATCTTGAATGAATACTCATTCATTTTATTGCCAAAAAAAATCCCTCGAATGAGTTCTACTATATATAATATATAAGAAAATGGAAGAAAGCGCAATATTTTAACTATTAAAATATGATAAATTTTCAAAAAATACTGTTTTTTTTATTTGTAATGAACTGCAAAATCCCGGGAATACTAGTGTTGGAGGTGGATAATATGAAACGGAAAAAAAATCCTTCGAAAGCTGCTGTAAGTGCTGCAAGCGTAAAAGGTGATGCTGGCCCGACACCTGAGTATGATGGTGGTGGAAAAGTAAACAGTCAAAACAATCAGTACAAAAAGCAACCTTAAGTATAGTGTATGCGGACAGCTAATCTTTGTGATTGGCTGTTTTGTTTGAAAATTACTATTTAAGGAATAATGGAGGGATTTTTCCGTATCAGAGTGGAAGAATACTACTCATGTTGTTCGTATTTCTAATAAATACAGTTAAATTGCCAAACTTTCTGTGTGAAGGGCTTCCCAAAAGATCGTCGCTTTTCTCAGCAATATCTATTCCCTTAAAAGGATCGATCCCGGGGCACCTATTCGTTTATTTTGTTAAAAAATCCCTACCAGAATGGCCTATTCCACCTAGAATTAGATTAAACCGCAACAATGTGTCTGAAGGGAGTCCTATCCAAAGAAAAAAGACGTTAAAAATAACGCCTTTATTTTTGAAAAATTCCTTTGACCACAAAGCCAACATTGGCAGGTCTTTCGGCTAATCGTCTCATAAAGTAACCGTACCAATCTGTTCCATATGGGACATAAACCCGCATTTTATAGCCTTCTTTTTGTAGCTCTAGCTGACGTTCTGCTCTAATCCCATATAGCATTTGAAATTCAAACTGATCGTGAGGAATATTGTGTTCTCTCACTAGTTGTTTTGTATAATCAATCATTGCCTCATCATGAGTGGCAACTGCTGTGTAATGTCCATTTAATAAGTGCATTTTAATGATTTTTTTGAAATTTTCATCTACATCACTCTTTTCTGGAAAAGCGACTTCTGATGATTCCTTATACGCTCCTTTTACAAGACGAAGATTCGGAGCATATGCATTCAATTCTTTTATATCCTCTTCAGTTCGATACAAATAGGCTTGAATCACTGTGCCGATATTGTCAAATTCACTTTTTAACTGTTTAAAGGTGGTTAATGTTTTGCCACAGTGCGAAAAGTCTTCCATATCAATCGTTACAAACACATTATTTTTTTGAGCAGCTGTTAAAATCTTGCGCATATTTCGCATCACGACCGCTTCTGCGATATCAAGACCCATTGAGGTCAGTTTTAAAGAGAGTTGTGATTCGAGGTTCTCTCGACCAATTGCTTCAATCGCCATAATTGAATGAACCGCCATTTCATTGGCTTCTGCTTCGTTGTCGACAAACTCTCCTAAGAAATCGATTGTCACAACAAGCCCCTTTCTATTTAACTCTTGGATAACTTTCGTTGCTTGCCCAATGCTCTCACCGGCCACAAATCTGCCTGCACCAAATTTAAGGCCATAACGTTTGGCCAACTTGGTCAGACCTCGATTTTTTGATAAAAATAAGAAAAAGTTACGCATGACCTGTTCCATGTTGTATACCCCCAAAAGAGAAATATATGAAAGCGGTTACTTTTTTGACGAAAAAAATATAGAGGTCTTACCTCTCCCCACTTTTCACTTTATTTTATCATTTTTTGGTTTATTTGAATATACAAAAATCAATGTTATGTGAAATTATTATTATTATTTCTCTCTTGATATATGCATAGTGACAAGGCGTAGAGGAAAGCTAATGAATGGTAACGAACTGCTCGGGAAAGCCTATTTTTCTGAGGAGTTTTTGAATACATTTTTAGGAGGGAATTTTATGCAACAAAATCAAATGGGCGATCAAACGTACACGACTCCACCTCAAATGATAACAACCAAAGATTCACTATACTTAAATGATATGCTCTCTTGGAATCTGCTTGCGATGAAAAAATCACATTTTTTAGCAGAGCATTGTCAAAATGCTGAATTAAAGGCTGAACTAGATAAGTGTGGACAAATGCATCAACGACATTACAATCAAATTTTGACTCACTTAAACACTGCACAACCACCACAAAATCAAACTTATATGTAAATGGGGGCTTAGTTATGCAAAACCAACAGAACAATCAAATTCAAAATCCCGAAACGCAAATTCCTAAAACACCACAAATGAATGACCGCGATTTTGTTAATGATCTACTGGCAACTGAAAAATATATGACGGATTCTTACTGTACTGCCTTAAACGAAGCGAGTCATGACGCCCTATATCAAGATATCCTTTCCATCTTTAATGAAACGCAAAATGCACAAAGGGAATTATTCAACTGTATGTTCCGAAACGGATGGTATAAATTAGAGGCGGCTGATCAACAAAAACTGCAACAATCGCATCAGCAGTTTCAGGGCTACTCGTCTCAATTTCCTTATAGTAATGGTGTGCAATAACCACAAGAAATGCGCATGGCGCCCCGCTCGGCGACAAGCATAAATCGAGAGGACTGACCTGATGCGCTCTATGCCTCTTGACTAGGCGTGGCTAATGCTCTCGTTCCGATGGAGACTGAGCTAAAACAAAAATTATTTAAAGATTCTCACGTTCTTCCTTCACCAAAAAAGCTAGCACATTCTGCTAGCTTTTTTTCTTCTCTTCTCGGTGTTGGTCATTAAGTTCCTTAATTTCAAGAATGAGTTTTTTTATTTCCTCTCTGCTCTCAGGGTATTCAGTATTCCAATGTTTTACAAGTGGAGGCATTGATTTGGCAATATACGTGTATAGAGCCCATTTTTCTACTTTTTCTTTTAGTTCTGGAGAAGCCTCTCCAAGTAACAACTCTGTGTACTTTTCTAACAACCCATCAAATTGTGCTTCAAACGTTTCTTTATTCATACATCTACCACTCCTTCTTTACTCCTACTATACCAAAGAGAATTTCTTTCTTCACTTTTGGGTTGGTTCTCATACTTTCCAAAAAATTAGGCAAACTAACCATATTATGTTTTAACGAGGTAATTTTATGAAATTAATCATCCGAAAGAAAAAAAATTCGAAGAAGAAGCAAGATACTGAACTATTACCTCATCTTAGTCTATCGGCGGACTATAAAGGGATAGAGTATTGTTCAGATAATGGCGAAAAATTTTCCTTTCATTACATTTTCACCCTTGTTGATCAGGAAATCGTGCGGAAGAGTATTCTTCCTTATTTATTAAAGAACTCACTAGAGAATCCAAATGATCTCCATGATCTTATTCCCGTAACAGGAATTAAGGTATTAACGGATAAGAGCTTAATTGATAATCATTTACTGCGAGGTTCCATTTTGGTTACGTTTGCCAGTCACCCCGATTCCTTCGTGCTCATTCCAGCTCGAAAAGTTGAAGGCCGAAGTCTCTCTTCACCTGAAGTAGAATTTACGGTTGAAGGTCCGAAAGAAGCGTTCGCTGAGTCGATTATCCAAAATATTAATCTTCTTCGTAAAAGAATTCCGCAAAAAGAACTTATTATTGAAGAAATAGTGGTGGGGACTGTTTCCCAAACAAAAGTAGGCCTTATTTACATAGACAATATCACCAACGATCAAAATGTCGAGACAGTCCGTCAGCGTATCACCGACCTTGACATCGATCAAGTCATCGATAGTACGATTATTGGTCAGCTAATTTCAGATAACTCTTTTTCTCCATTTCCTCAAATACTGGATACAGAACGTCCTGATCGAGCCGCTTCTGTACTAGTGGAAGGAAAAATTGTCATCCTTGTTGATGGATCACCGCATGCCTTAATTTCACCAACAACGCTTGTTGAGTTTTTCTCTGCCTTTGAAGACTATTTTTCGAATTGGATTATCGCTTCCTTTATTCGGCTAGTTCGGTTATTTGCGGTGGCGTTCTCAATTTTAATTACGCCTATTTACGTTGCTGCACTAACCTATCATTATGAGCTCATTCCAAAGGATTTAATGTCTACCTTGATCACGTCAAGACAAGAAATCCCTTTGCCCCCGATTCTAGAAGCATTATTTCTGGAATTAACGATTGAATTGCTTCGTGAGGCAGGTGCAAGATTGCCAACAAAGGTTGGCCAAACGATTGGTATTGTTGGCGGAATTGTTATTGGAACCGCGTCGGTAGAAGCAGGATTAACGAGTAATGTTTTACTTATCTTGGTCGCACTAGGTGCCTTAGCTTCATTCTCTACTCCCGTTTACCAAATGGGTAATACGATTCGTTTACTACGATTCCCCTTTCTATTATTCGCTGAATTATGGGGATTAATTGGTATCGTCTATTGTTTTTGTCTATTAATGACCCACCTCCTCAGGCTTACATCACTTGGTAGACCTTTTTTAGAACCATTGTTTCCACCTCGGATTCAAGATTTAAGAGATTCGATCATTCGGTTTCCATTTTCGCTGCAAAATCGGCGTCCCGAATATTTAAGAACAAAAAAACCGCAGCGATTTGCAAAACCGCAACATAGCAAACAAAAAGCGGATATTGATGAATAAGCGAAAGAAGGAGTACTATGGTCAATATTTCTCAAGATAAACAAATTTCTCCATATATTGTTTTTTTCCTTATTAACTCGATACAGGTGGGGATTGGCGTCCTCGGTTTTCAACGGGTTGTCGCTGAAAAAGCAGGATATGATGGCTGGATATCCGTCCTCTTGGCTGGTTTATCCACACATCTTGTGGTTATCGTGCTCTTTCAATTAGCAAAGACTGGTGGAGGAGACCTAGTTGAGGTGCACCGCTATGTTTTTGGAAAATGGCTTGGCCACGCTTTGAGTTTGATATTTTGTCTTTATTTATCGCTTATTGCCTTGAATATTTTGCGTAACTATATTGAAGTGATACAAGTATGGCTTTTCCCAAAATTGAATCCACTATTTTTCTCTTTTCTTTTTTTGGTACTGGTTTACTATATTGTCAGTTCAGGATTTCGAGTGGTTACGGGGGTTGCTTTTTTTGGTGTGATGCTCCCTGCTTACTTGGCACTTACCTTTTTGTATACATTAGGCTATTCTGACTTTCGAAATTTCTTACCCATTTGGGATCATGACTTGATGAGTATTCTTTCCTCAGCGATGAAGATGTCCTTAACTTATTTAGGCTATGAAACACTATTGATTTATTATCCGTTCATTAAAAATGGGCGCATTTCACAAAAGTGGGCACATCTTTCACTTGCGACGACAACATTATTCTATTTGTTCTTAACCATCATAACATTTGCCTATTTTAGTGAAGAACAGCTGAAAAAAGTGGTATGGGCGACGCTATCTTTATGGAAAATTGTTGAGATGCCTTTTGTCGAGCGCTTTGAATATATCGGGATTGCGAATTGGTGCTTAGTTATTCTCCCTAATGTTTGCCTTTTCATCTGGTGTGCTAGCCGCATCATCAAACGTACGACCGGTTTTCGGCAACGACGTGCCCTAATCGTTATACTTTGTCTTATATTTGTGTCGGTCTACTTTATACAAACAAGAGAACAAATCAATCGACTAAATGATATTGCCGGCAACATCGGATTGTATATTAACTATGTCTACTTCCCTCTTTTACTCGGCTTGTTATTACTAGTTAAGAAGGTGAAAAAATGAAACGTTTCTTTCTCTTATTCCTTCTCTGCTTATTCCTATCAGCATGTGTGGAAAAAGAAATACTGGACGATTTGAACATTGAAGGTGCGATCGGTTATGATTTGACGGATGATAAGAAAATCCTTGGCACAGCAATCTACTCGAGTTTTCAAAGTGACAAAACGATAAAAAATGTAACTCTCTCGACACAAGCAACGGCCAGCAGAGATATTATGAGTGATCTCGAGCTTCAATCCTTTCAGCCTCTGGTTAAAGGTAGTTTAGAAGTAGTCGTCATCAGTAAGGACTTGAGTAAAAATGGAATCTTTCATATTGCAGATCATCTACAACGTGATGCCAGTATCGGCTCTCGGATCTTTTTAGCGATTTGTGATGGAAAAGCTCAAGAATTATTAAGTGGGGAATATGGGCATAAAGGGAATGCTATCTATATTTCAAAATTAATTGAACATAATATTCAAATACGTGATGTTCCTGATTCTAATCTCCATGTTTTCCTTTTTGATTATTTTCAAAAAGGAAAATCACCCTACATCCCAATTATTAAACAAACCAGTCCGGAAAATGTTCAGATTTCTGGATTGGGTTTATTTAAAGATGATAAGTATATCGACCGTATTGATTCAGACCAAATGTTCTTCTTTAAATTGCTTGTCGATAAATACAGTGAAGGTAGTTATACACTGAAATTAAAAGGAGATGGTGAGCTCTCAGGATTTCCAGAGGAAGCATCCATCCATTCGATTCACTCGAAAAACAAAATTTCTTTTCCGAGCAAAAACAATCCTATTGAAGTCAAAATCGATATAACCTTGGACGGATTTATCCGTGAATTTACTGGAGATAAACTCTCTCAAGCAAAAATCAAGGAAATCGAAAAACAAATGAAAGAGGATATCGAAAAGAATAGTAATGACCTAATAGCTCGCTTTCTCGAGTTGAAAATTGATCCGATTGGCATAGGACATCGCTTAAAAACCAAGAAAAGAGGATTTGATTTTAAAAAGTGGGACGAGGATTACCCTAATATTAAAGTCACAATCGTTCCTCATGTAAAAATTCTAGAATCAGGTACAATTGAATAAGAATTCTAAAGAAAAAAGATCATGAATTACTCGTGATCTTTTTTCGGTTGGCTTTGAATCCAACCTATCGTGTCCGTTAGAACGGCTTGATAAAATTTGAATCGTTCATGGCTCCATGTTGGAAATTCCTGCTCTTTCATGATTCTGAAGGTTGCCAAAAGGTATTTGGTGTTTTCCATACCTCTAGCAGAAAGAACATTGTATAGCCAGTAGATATAATCCAAGAACACCTGTGAAGACTCTAGTTTAAAAGCGGCATCAATATATTCAAAGTGCTTTTTCAAATCATAAACGGTATGCTTTTTCCCTTTTTCACCGTGTCGCTCATGTAATTCTGGATAGTCCTTGTACAAAATTCTAACAATCTCTTCGACAGCTCGGACCTCTACTATGGAGAGAGTTTCTGTTTTTTTGTACATATTGTCAACTCCTTACGCTAACTATACACCCTGTTTGATTCGATGTAGTCCTTAAGCTGTCGAGAAAAATTCTTAGCCAATCGACCGGGTGGATGTTGGAATGAAATTTCTTAATCAGACCTCTTCTCCTTCCTCTACTCAATCATGAGACACCGAGGGGTTACATCGGACCTGCCAATCATGCGCATCGATATCCTTCCAATAAAAGTGAATTTCACCCAGATAATACCTTGCTCTTCAATTTCTACAACATTATTAAAGAGAAATATATAGGGCATTCCCACAAATACAAACGGAAGATACATTGTTTCAATATATATACGATAAAACCAAATCATTACAATGAAGACACGCAAAATATATATGACCACAATAAGGAGTTTATACACTGTATGACTCGTCATACTGTAATTAATCGAAATTCCAAAAGAATCAAAATAATTCGTTTTTCTGTTTGGCTGTTATCGCTTTGTTTCGGGCATCATTTACGAAATGCGGAAGTGGCTGCCCAGCAGCGGCGGGCAAATGTTATCCAACGGAGAAGGTCCTGACCTTTGGAGTTGGATGTTATTTGTCCCATAGCTGCTAGCCACTGCAGCTAGATCCGTCTACTTTTGATGGGAATCAACAGTGAAATGGGTGATTTAATCAAAAATCAGATAAAATAACCACAATGGATACGAAAAGAGCCTTCCGTTAAGAGGAAAAAGCCACCCTAGTTTATTCCTTTGATCAAAGTCATACTCGTGGAAAATGCAATATGTAGCCTCATCACCCTGCGCTTTTATCCTTGAGAGAAATAACTCTTTTTTCCCTCACGCTCAACAATGCGGCTTCTATCATTATTATTACTTGATTAGCTTCCTCAGAAGTAACAGGAACTTGCGCCTGTTCGGTAATAGCTTGATGTAATTTTTCATAAAAAAGCAAATAGTTCCCTTTTTCTGAAGGGAAGACTGTCGTTTCGAATTTATCTTGCTTCTGTAATGTCAATTCTCCATACATTGTCGATGGCTCCACTCCCCACATGGCGTCTGTTGGGTGTATAAAACTATTGAGCTGTTCTTCTTGGCAATCCATTCCTAGTTTCACAAAGCTGCCCTTTGTTCCATGTACTTCAAAGCGAGGACCAGATTTTGGTACAATGGATCCACAATGTAAAATCACTCTTTTCTCACCGTAACTCAATACGAGATGAAAATAATCCTCCGCTTTATTTCCCCCACGTTGAGCAAAGGCATCTGCCCAGATCCAATCGGGTACTCCGAAAAGTTGAAGTGCACCATCAAGTAAATGTGCACCTAAATCATATAAAACACCCGCTCCAGGAACAGCATTTTCCTTCCATCGATCTCGACTATGGGGTCTGTAGCGGTCATACTGAGCTTTATACGTACTAATTTGTCCAAGCGTATCATCTTGTAATAGTTTTTTCACTGTAAGAAAATCTGAGTCCCAGCGGCGATTATGAAACACAGATAAAACTAATTCTCTTTCCTTTGCCAACAAAATTAACTCTTTACCTTGTTCTGATTGAACGACAAACGGCTTTTCGACTAACACATGCTTCCCTGCTTCTAAAGCCTGTTTAGTTTGATCGTAGTGAAGATGATTGGGTGTCGTAATCACCACTAAATCAATCTCATCCAACATGATCAATTCCTCGATTGAGCTTAAGGCTTTAGCTTCGGGAAAGTCTTCGTTCACTTTTTCATGTTTAGAAGTTACAATAGCCTTTACGTTAAATCCTCTACTAGCAGCTAAGAGCTTGCCATGAATCGTTTTTCCAGAATAGCCATAGCCTACAATCCCTACATTTACGATATCCATAATTCGATCCTCTCTTTGCCTTATTTTAAGCTATCATAACATATCAATATTTCTGCCGCGTAGACAATAGAGCAACATTTTTGATTCTTTTATTATGAGGCGATACAATAAGAAAGTACTTCACTTTGTGAGGGAAACAGAATAACATTCTTTATTTGGAACTCGTTTCGAATAGTTTCCATCTATTGAAACAAAATAAAAGATGGAATTCACAGATTTGTCAAGTGTTTCACTTTTATACTGATGGTCAGAGAAGGCTCCCCAAAAAATATTTTTTCGTTAGGCTGTTTTCGCAAAGTTTGTGGCTTTTCGAATCAGTTTTTCCTCTATGATATAGCTTTGTTTCGGGCATCATTTACGAAATGCGGAAGGGGCTGCCCAGGGACGGCAGGCATCTGGCAGAACACGTAGTGAATCCCGATTCACGCAGTGGGCTGACAAATGCCCGAGTCCCTAGCCACTGCAGCTGGATCACGAAATGTGGAAGTGGCTGCCCAGGGACGGCAGGCATCTGGCAGAACACGTAGTGAATCCCGATTCACGCAGTGGGCTGACAAATGCCCGAGTCCCTAGCCACTGCAGCTGGATCACGAAATGCGGAAGGGGCTGCCCAGGGACGGCAGGCATCTGGCAGAACACGTAGTGAATCCCGATTCACGCAGTGGGCTGACAAATGCCCGAGTCCCTAGCCACTGCAGCTGGATCACGAAATGCGGAAGGGGCTGCCCAGGGACGGCAGGCATCTGGCAGAACACGTAGTGAATCCCGATTCACGCAGTGGGCTGACAAATGCCCGAGTCCCTAGCCACTGCAGCTGGATCACGATAAGCGGAAGTGGCTGCCCAGGGACGGCAGGCATCTGGCAGAACACGTAGTGAATCCCGATTCACGCAGTGGGCTGACAAATGCCCGAGTCCCTAGCCACTGCAGCTGGATCACGATAAGCGGAAGGGGCTGCCCAGGGACGGTAGGCATCTGGCAGAACACGTAGTGAATCCCGATTCACGCAGTGGGCTGACAAATGCCCGAGTCCCTAGCCACTGCAGCTGGATCACGAAATGCGGAAGGGGCTGCCCAGGGACGGCAGGCATCTGGCAGAACACGTAGTGAATCCCGATTCACGCAGTGGGCTGACAAATGCCCGAGTCCCTAGCCACTGCAGCTGGATCACGAAATGCGGAAGGGGCTGCCCAGGGACGGCAGGCATCTGGCAGAACATGTAGTGAAGCCTGCTTCAGGTAGTGGGCTGACAAATGCCCGAGTCCCTAGCCACTGCAACTAGATCACGAAATGCGGAAGGGGCTCGCCCAGCAGCGGCGGGCAAATGTTATCCAACGGAGAAGGTCCTGACCTTTGGAGTTGGATGTTATTTGTCCCATAGCTGCTAGCCACTGCAGCTAGATCCGTCTACTTTTGCTGGAAATCAACTGTGAAACGGAAGATTTAATCAAAAATATGTTGAAATGGCCACAATGTATACGAAAAGTGCCTTTCGTTAAGAGAAAAATCAGCAGAATATTGGAGGTTTTATCAATGAAAGCTATTACAAACATCGATACGTTTGAACAAACTATTTCTTCTTCAGAGCCTGTCATTATTAAGTTTTTTGCCAATTGGTGTCCCGATTGCCGGAGAATGGATATGTTTATCGGTGATATTATGGAAGAATATAATTCTTACACTTGGTATGAACTTAACAAGGATGAGCTTCCAGAGCTCGCAGAAAAGTATGATGTAATGGGAATACCTAGCTTGCTTATTTTCCAAAACAGCGAGAAAAAAGCTCACCTTCATAGTGCAAATGCCAAATCACCAGAGCAAGTAATCGAATTTCTACATTCAGTAAAATAAGAAGCGTTTTTGGGAATTCTTCGTCTTTATATAAGGCTCTTTTCGTACACTTTGTAGCTGAAGCCTAAAAAATTAGAGGAAATCCTCATTTTTTTTACCAGGTTTAAAATTGTTACGAAAAGATCCCTGAACTCTCTCCTTATCGAGGTATAAGGACCGGTACCAAAAGCAACCATTTTTGTGAAGATAGCCCTGTATGTAGAGGCGGAGAAAACCCAAATATGCACCATCGAAAACATAGTCTTGAGCTGTGTTTTTAAATTACCTAAAATTAAATTGCTTGCAATTTAATTTTAGACGTTATATTATTAATATGTTCAATAAATCATTTTAGGAGGAATTCACAATGACTGCATTATACACTGCAAGCGCAACAACTTCAGGTGGACGACAAGGAAAAGTAACCTCATCAGATGGAAGAATTGACCTCTCCCTAACTATGCCAAAAGGTCTTGGAGGCGCAGGTGGAGAAGGAACAAATCCAGAGCAAT
Source organism: Bacillus sp. 2205SS5-2 (assembly GCF_037024155.1). Classification (NCBI taxonomy): domain Bacteria; kingdom Bacillati; phylum Bacillota; class Bacilli; order Caryophanales; family Bacillaceae; genus Bacillus; species Bacillus spongicola. The sequence goes on along the minus strand of NZ_JAYKTS010000006.1, from coordinate 35,597 downwards.
TATTTGCAGCTGGTTACTCAGCTTGCTTCGATAGCGCACTAAATCTAGTTGCTCGCCAAGCCCGTAAGAAGATTGAAAGCGACGTGACAGCGGAAGTATCAATCGGCAAGGACACAGATGGAGGATTTGGTTTATCCGTGAATATGATCGTCAATATTAACGGGGTTTCTCAAGAGGAAGCAGAAGAACTAGTCAAAACGGCTCATACTGTTTGCCCCTATTCAAAAGCAACCAAAGGGAATATGAATGTGACACTTCAAACACGCGCAATCTAAACAAAACGATTAGTGAGTGGAGTAAAAAAATATCCGAATCATCAAAATTTATCACTTTCACATTTTGAAAAAAAAACGAGCTCATCATGAGCTCGTTTTTTCTAGTAGATTCAAAATTAAGTTTAAATTACTTAATAAAGATTAATTTATAGAGATGAGTAATCACCGTTTTCGATACCGCATAGACCGGTATCACAAAAATAATTCCCACAAAACCGACTAAGTTCCCTGCAAATAAAATAAGAACAATGATTGTTAATGGATGTATTTTTAATGTTTTCCCCATGACTTGTGGAGAAATAATATTTCCCTCAATTTGTTGAGCAACTAACATAATAATCCCAACGTACACCACCATAATCGGATCCTGGAAAATAGCGACTAGTAAGGCAGGAATCACTGCAAGGAATGGTCCTAAAAAGGGAATTACGTTTGTAAACAATCCAAAAAGGGCAAGTACAAGCGGATATTCTAGTCCGATTATTAAATACCCAATGTAAAGCAAGGTCCCGACACAAACACTCACAAAAACCTGACCTTGGATGTAGGAGGAAATCGTTTTATCCATTGCTCCAAACACATCATTCACGTCTTTCCGTTTATTTTGCGGAAAGAACCGTTCAATAAATGGAACAAACCGATTACTGTCCTTTAACATATAGAATAAAATAAAGGGAACTAAAACCAAGTAAAAAATAGTATTAAATAATCCCGTAATAAATGATAAAAAGCTTTTAGACCAGTTTGTTAGATTATCTTCAACAGTGGTGCCAATATTTTCGATTGACGTTTTTACAAATTCGGGCATGTCTTTCCGGTTCTCTTGAACGTACTCTATTCCCTCTTGAACAGCCTCACTCATTTCTGGAATATTTTTGACAAATCGATCTAGCTGATCATTTACTACTGGACCAATCATCTTGTACATTCCAAAAACCACGAGAACAATGGAAACATAGGCCATTATTATAGCGATTCCTTTTGGGACTTTTTTCTTTTCCAAAAAATTAACCAACGGACGACATAAATAAAATAAAATCCCCGCTATGACAAATGGTAGAAAAATCGTCTTCAACAGCACCAATAAAGGAGTAAAAATAAAGCTCACTTTATCGAGTAAAAAAATGATGATTAAGGTTAATATGATGGCAAGCATAGTCCGAAACCATCGTTTATTTGCTAATGACATGTCTTCTCCTCACAATCTACTTCTTTTATTACTGCTCATTATACCACCTTTACCCAATTGTATAGTACTCATGACTTATTTTTCTATCAGAATGTTTGACTTAAAAAAATCGTAGAAATTAACCTCTCTGAAACAGCTTCAAAAGGAAGACAAAAGGAGCGACTACTAATGAAAAAACGAAACTTATTTTATCCATACCACTTGGAGCTTCTTTCTGTGAAAAGGTCGGGAACTTAATTATGGTTTAAGAATATCATTCGTGCGTGGGAATTTTGTTATTTGTCTTTTTTTCTTAAAAAGGGCAATAGGAAAGAGAGCGATTGATTTTAAATTTTTTTCAATAGCCAGAAGTATATTCAAATTAAAAAGTGGTTAAGCTAATGAGTTTGAGTACTCAATAAACGGTTGTTTTCCAGATAAAATATGATAGATGATTTTTAACGTCTTATGTGCGATTGCGATTAATGCCTTTTTCTTCCCACGTCGAGCTGCCAATGACCAGTACTTACCTGCTAACCATGTGTTTTTTGTCCTAGAAATAGCCCATGCAACTTCACATAATGTCGATTTTATGTGTGGATTCCCTTTGGTTGTTCGGGTGCTTTTTTTTTACCCGCACTTTCGTGATTTCCTGGTGCTAAGCCCGCCCATGATGCTAGATGTTGTGCTGAAGGGAATTGACTCATTTCAATGCCGATTTCGGCAATGATACTTGCGACAGATTTCTCTTTTACTCCGGGAATGGTTAACAATAAATCAACTTGTTCCTTATAAGGAATCAATAATTCTTGAATTTGTTTTTCAAGTTGTTCCAATTGTTCCTCTAGGAAGATAATGTGATTCCAGGATTGGCGAATCAAAAAGATTTGGTGTGTAGTAAGTGTTCCAAAAAGGGAATCCGAAATTTGTTGCGCTTTTGGCATCATTTTAAAATGAATGGTTTCTAGCACATCTTTCGGATCCACATACCCCTGATCTACAAGTTTCGAAAGTAGTTTTCGTCCCGAAACACCAAAAACATCAGAGATGACGGAGCCCAATTTTATATTTGAGCACTCTAATGTTTTTTGTATTCTGTTTTTCTCAGCTGTTATGTTCCCAACCCATTTTTTTCGTAATCTCGTTAAATCTCTCAGTTCACGAATATCTGTTGGAGGGACAAAACTCTTTTCAATCAACCCATGTTGAAGTAATTTCGCAATCCATTCTGAATCGGCAACGTCTGTTTTGCGTCCTGGTACATTTTTAATTCGTTGTGCATTAGCTAATGTAATATCAAAGTAGTCTTCAATAACATTAAAGATTGGCTTCCAATAGATTCCTGTGCTTTCTAATGCGACGTGAGTAACGTTGCATTGTTCTAGCCACTTTAATAATTCATATAAATCTTTGGTCATCGTTGGAAAGGATTGAATTTCGGTAACGGAATGTCCATCTGAATCTTCCCGAATGACACAAGCCACAATCTCTTTCTGATGAACATCTAAACCAGCACAGTTCTTTAACAATACGTCCATTCTTAACACCATCCTAAATTGTAGTGAACAAACAGTGGAAAAGATTGTACATCGACATTTTTCTGTACGTGATCCAAGTGAAACTTGGTCAACAAGGCGGTGTGCAACAATCGATTCCTCACAGTTTCTATGACAGGGTTTACCCACCATTAAAAGCCACGTACTTGCCTGTTTGTTGTATTATCAGTTATAGTCAGATGGCAAAAAAATAACCCCCATTTTCATTAGGGGGTGCGAGTAAAAAATCATGTTAGTTTCTATTGGCTCTTTTCGTGTACCTTGTAGCTATTTCATCTGATTTTTGATTACATCTTCCACTTCACAGTTGATTTCCAGCAAAAGTAGACGGATCTAGCTGCAGTGGCTAGCAGCATGTGGAGAAGATAAGCCAAAAGAAAATGATTCTATTCAATTAGAGGAGATAGAGCCAGAGACAGACATAACGCCAGAACCTGAATCGCAAGAAGAACCTGCTCTAGATAAGGAACCTTCAGAAGAAACAAACGAAAACACGGAAGAATAATAGACCCCCAATGAATTGAGGTAAAAACAGGACTGCTAGCAGCGTGGGCGCTTAAAAAGCAATTGTTTTTATATGGACCGAAAATTTTTATTCATACACAAAAAATATAAGAAGCTATGCACCTATATAATAGTAGGTTCTTGGTTTCTATTTTCTATATTAATTCTTTTGTGGTCTCCAACCATGCCCGGTCCCTTTTAATCTAAATCTAATAATTTGTACTCTTGGCCACGAATCCTTTTATTATTCTTATTATTGCCACCTCCTTTACGGAGAAGGTCAGCTTTTCATTTCTTTATCCATTCTTCCGCTAAATTTCCATACTGATTGATGGAGTTTTAATGGATAATAATCAATAGGTGTAGTCATTACCTTTTGCTACAATTATCTTAATTTCTCCATATCGTATATGACGAATGGACGGATTTTTTCTGCTTCAATGCCTCCCAGTCACCATGATCCTCAAAGAAGATTCGTTTCAAATATTTGTTTCCATAATAGAAAAATCCCACAACCAGAAAAGCTGTGGGTGACCTGAATCTTATCCTTTCTAATCTAAAAAAAGCTTGCAATTGCAAGCTTTTCTACCATCTATTACTCGGCATATGAAATGACCACATTTTGTGGGATTGTCTCTTTGCCTTCTATATTTTTCACCATATCACATGATGGTAATTCATAAGAAAAATCTGTTACTCTCTCAGGAATCACTTTTTTAGTCTTTAACACTTCAAATAATTTTTCCATCGTATCATCAATATCAAGGGCCTCTTTTGATTGCTTATCGATAAAACCGCCTACACATGTATGCACAATATTTTGTTCAAGTTTCTCTTCTTCAAAAACAAATTCCACATTGACTAATTCTTCTACTTCATGATTCTCTAATTTAATTATCATCGCAATATTCATCGTCTCGACCACCTTGTTTTTGATACTTTTATTATACGTCGTATTAAACAATAGAGCGATAGGGTAAATAGGACGATTTATTGACAAATATCTATTAAAATGGAAATGTTTTCAATAAACTTATTACTTGTTGCAAAAGTCCATACACTAATAGATCGATAAACTCGTTTCTTATTGGGTCTTTTCGTATACATGGTGGCTATTTCATCTGAATTTTGAATAAATCGTCCTTTTCACAGTTGAATTCCATCAAAAGTAGACGGATCTTGCGAAAACGGCTTTCTTTTTAAATATCATTTAGATTTTTCTTCAAATAAAAGACTGTTTCTATATCTTTTTTTATTCAATCGCAAAATCTTTTACGAAAAAATGCTGAACAGAACAAGTTCCTTTAACATAGTATAAAATTTGTCGAACGTTTGTTCTTGTATCTTATTTCTCAATTGGTTATAATAAGTTTGCAAGACCAAATACAAGAGAGGAAGTGTCCGATATGAAATACCAAGCAACTCCATATTTAACTTTTAACGGCAATGCAAGAGAGGCTCTAAACTATTACAAAGAAGTATTCGAAGGTGAAATTTCTGATATCCAAACTTTTGGTGAAGCCGACTTCCCTACTCCTCCTGAAGCTGATGATCTCGTTATGCATGCTCGCTTTATGAAAGGGAATCTACTTCTGATGGTTTCTGATGCGTTTACAGGTAACTCTATTACCGCTGGGAATAATATTTCATTAGCTTTAGAATTAGATAGTGAAGAAGAAATACAAACCATCTATTCTCGTTTATCTGAAAATGGAACGATTCATATGGAGCTTCAAGATACATTTTGGGGAGCTAAATTCGCCAAAGTTCAAGACGCTCAAGATGTCATTTGGGATTTAAACTACACTCTTCCTACTTCAAAGTAATTGTACATATGGACCCAAAACGGACGATTCTTTTCAAATCGTCCGTTTTTCTCATTATTTTCCTCTTACATCACTACAACCGGAAATTCTATTTTTTTCTTCGCATTATTTCATAACCCCGACTGCTAATTTTCATTAATTTTTCTACAATTGTAATTCAACTTACAGCAAGATTTATTAGTTTGAAGGTACAATAAATAGGGAAGAAAAATGATTAAAAGGAGGAATTGCCATGCCACATTTTCAACTATGTCAACAAGCACCTGACTTCACTTTACAGATTTTCCGAACGAGAAAGCCCACTCCTTTAGGTGTGGGATGATAGTGAGGTCAGATACGGTGTAGTACATAAAAAACCTCAAGGTTTTTGTACTACATTAAGCATCTGAAATACTCCCCTTTTTTTGTCGCAGTAAATAATTCGAACTGATAAAATTAAACTATGGAAGAATACAGAAGAACCAAAATTACTCTCTCATTAATTAACTATCATTTTGTTTTCTGCCCAAGGTACAGACGAAAGATATTTCTTCAAACAAAAGTCGAAGAACGCTTTAAGCAGTTGGTGCAAGAAATAAGTGTTGAATTAGATATTGAAATTATTGCTATTGAATGCGATAAGGACCACTCTCACTTGTTTCTTAATGCCTTGCCAACACTAAGTCCTGCTGATATTATGGCGAAAATTAAAGGAGTGACTTCTCGAATATTGAGGAAAGAGTTCCCTCATCTTAAACACCTGCCTAGTTTGTGGACACGTTCTTATTTCGTTTCTACTGCTGGAAATGTATCAAGTCAAACTATTAAAAGATATGTTGAACAACAAAAAACAAGGGGGTGAAACTGTGACACAAACAATCACTGTGAAAGTCAAGCTACTTCCAACAAAAAAACAAGCAAATATTTTAACAAGAATGGGGAAGGAATACATTTCTACAATAAATATACTTATAGCTGAAATGGTTGGAGAAAAGAAAAGCACAAAGAAAACAACCAAACATATAGATGCTTTTCTTCCTAGTGCTGTAAAAAACCAAGCTATAAAGGACGCTAAGAGTCTTTTCTCTAAAAAGGTAAAGAAAAGTAAATATAAAATCGTTCCAATTCTTAGAAAACCTATTTGTGTATGGAACAATCAAAACTTTTCGTTTGACTTTCAAAATCTCTATATACCTCTAATGATTGATAGTAAATCTAAAAAAGTCCCTGTTCGTGCCTTATTGACGGATAAAGATAACCGTAATTTTGAGTTGTTGAAGTATAAGCTTGGTACATTGCGTATCACTAGAAAGTCAAACAAATGGATTGCCCAGATTGCCGTCACTGTTCCTACAGAATACGACGTTGCCGTCCATGAAAATTGGGATTCAGTTGTGGGTATTAGAAACAAGGTAAAAACATAAGACATCCTTGTCACTGCCGTTAGACCCGTTAGGTAAACAAACTGAAAGATCACTATGCGTTACATGG
>NZ_JAYKTS010000006.1:0-28788 GCF_037024155.1 Bacillus sp. 2205SS5-2 | reverse complement strand
GAGTGTTCCGATAAAAAAGAAAAAAATTAGGTAATGGCAAAAAACTAAATGCCATCCGAAATCTCGATGATAAAGAACAACGATACATGAAGGACCAAGACCACAAAGTTAGTCGTTCAATTGTTGATTTTGCAATTGACAATCATATTTCTGTCATTCGGTTAGAACATTTGACCAACATAAGACAGACGGCAAGAACAAGCCGTAAAAACGAAAAGAATCTACATACATGGTCTTTCTATCGCTTATCAAAATTCATTGAGTACAAAGCTAATTTAGCAGGTATTAAAGTTGAATATGTGAACCCTGCATACACTCCTCAAACTTGTCCTAATTGTTCTAAAAAGAATAAAGCAAAAGACAGAAAATATAAGTGTTCTTGTAGGTTTGAAACACATAGAGATAAGGTCGGTGCAATGAATATTCGATATGCACCTGTGATTGATGGTAACAGTCAATCAGCCTAAGATGCTATATGCACTGTCTTAGGAGGGGCAATGAGATGCCCTAATCTTGAAGACTGTTCAAAACAGAAATGGATTGCGAACGTTTAGTCATTCAAGAATCCCATCCGTCACACCGTAAAGTGTAGGACTTGCGGCTTTAGCCGTGGGAGTCTCAAAACACTCTAGTTTGATAAAATATTTTCCATATTATTGGATACAATAGTAGTACTCATGAATCAGGAGGAGGGCAATGAAGAAATTTGGAAAACTAGAAGCAATTTTATGGAGTATTGCCTTTCCAGGATTTCCACAGTTATTGCTTCACCAATATGTTAAAGGAATTCTATTTGTCCTATTAGAAATTATCATCAATATGAAAAGTCACTTTAACTCGGCCATCATGCTAAGTTTCTTAGGGAAAACTAGAGAAGCTGCCGAGGTCGTCAACTATCAATGGTTATTATTCTATCCGTGTTTGTATTTTTTTTCGATGTGGGATGCCTACCGAAATACTTTAGATAATGATGAATATCACCATTATATTCCTTTTGCCATTTCGGCCTATTTTGTAACGATAGGTTTAATGGTGTCGCCTCAAATTACGATTTTTGAAATCTTTTTTGGTCCCATTTTTCTCCCAATCATCTTTGTAATACCCGGTCTTTTTATCGGGCTGTTCATTCGAAAATTATTGTTAAGAAAACAATTTCAAAATAAAGAAAAATAGAAAATGTTTTCCTAAAATGAAGAGAATAGAGTCTCTTTATTAAAGGCTATTTTCGCATAAGCATAAAATCCTTGATTTCACTACTCTTCGGATCATCTTTTCGTATCAACTGGAAGGTGAATATAGAAAAAAGATCGATTTTCATATAGAATTTCTTCTTAAAACAACAACTAGTACGAAAAGAGCCTTATTAATAGAGAAAAAAGAGTCTATCAAACAAAGAAAGCAAAATAAAAATAAGTAAGTTATCCAAATTTCATATGTATAATCGGAGGTGGTCTCTGGTAGTGGAGGCAACATTATTGTTAGAATACGGCTGGGTATTAATTGTTCTTGTCGGGCTAGAAGGGATTCTTGCAGCTGATAATGCGGTGGTAATGGCCGTAATGGTTAAACACCTCCCTTCAGAGCAACAAAGAAAAGCACTTTTTTATGGACTATTTGGCGCATTTATTTTTCGCTTCTTAGCGCTTTTTACTATTTCTTTTTTAGTAGAAGTTTGGCAAGTTCAGGCAATAGGTGCACTCTATTTGCTGTTTATTAGTTTTTCCCATCTAGTAAAAAAGGCGAAGGGAAAAGAAGAATTCGCTCATTCAGCTGAAAAAATGAAGGGTTCCTCTTTTTGGGTGACTGTATTAAAAGTAGAATTGGCCGATATTGCCTTCGCTATTGACTCGATGCTTGCAGCTGTTGCATTGGCCGTGACTTTGACTCCAACGGGTTGGGTCAAAATTGGGGGAATCGATGGAGGTCAATTTATCATTATGCTTCTTGGTGGAATAATTGGATTAGTTATCATGCGCTTTGCAGCTAACTGGTTCGTAAAGATTTTGCAAACTTATCCTAGTTTGGAATCGGCAGCTTTTTTGATTGTTGGTTGGGTAGGGGTCAAATTAGCGGTGTTCACTTTAGCCCATCCAAAGATTCAGATACTAAATGAACACTTTCCAGAGTCAAAAGGATTTAAGGGCGTTTTTTGGGTTATCTTAATTGCGATTGCATTAGGTGGATATCTTGTGGCTAGAAAGCAGTCCCAAATTTCATCAGAAAGCTAACGAACTTTTCGTTAGCTTTTTACAGTTTACCCCCAAAAGCAGTAATCGTGTTGCCGTAGTATTATGACGTAAGCGATCTCAGATAAAAACAACAATTAACGGGGGTTAGTTAACGCATGAACTACAAACAAAAGATAACAAAATTAACGATGGCAGCTTTACTTGCATGCTCCTTCTCTTTTTCGGGGACACAAGTTCTAGCAAATAGCAATGAAGAATTTAAAAGTGTTGAAATGCCTACAGAACTAGAAATGGAAGAAACATTAAATGATACGACTGATCAATTAAATGAGCTTGAGGAACCAAATGTCTTACCTGGAGAAATCTTTTACTTTGCGAAGATCATGATTGAAAAAATTAAATTAGCGATTACTCTAGACGAAACGAAGGAGGCAAAGCTTCTTTCAGAATTTGCTGGAGAAAGGTTAAATGAAGCTGAAGTGCTGTTTCAGAAAGGAAAAGAGGATCTAGCCGTTGAAACACTTGAAAAAGCCTTAGAGCGTATTAATGAAGCAGAAGATGAAGCGATAAAATTAGACGATAGTGATTCTGAAGAATTTATTAATGAAGAATCTTCTGATGAGGAATCAATTGTGAAAGAAGAAATTTCAGTCGGTGATGAAGCGGCCGAATTATATTCTGAAAATGAAAGCACTATAGAAGACTCCACAGTAGAAATAACAGAAATGGAAAAAAGTGCAGAAGACGATGAGGATGAACTAGTTGAAGTGAAAAAGTTGATTTCTCAAAATATTATTGCCTTATCTGCGGCAATTGAAAAAGTGAAAAACCCAAAAGCAAAAGCCACTTTACAAAAAAATATCGAAAAAAGTTACGCTAAATTAGCCAGAAAAATAGAGAAATTAGAAGAGAAAACCGCAAAAAAGAAGCAAAACAAAGAGGAAGAAGCAGATAATAAAGTCGAAGAAATTGTTGAAACGGTAGATAAAGTAAACAACACTACAGAAGAAATAGTAGAGAATGAACTAGATAAGTTAGTACCGAGCGAAGATGATGATACAGTAACTTCTCCAATTGTAATAGAAGGGACAAAAGCTTTGAAAGAAGAACGTAATATGGAGAAGAACCAGCAAAAAGATAAGGGAAAAAAAGAAAAGCATAAAGATAAAAAAGAAAAGCATAAAGATAAAAAGAAAAATCAACAAAAGAAAGATCACAAAGGGAAAAGTAAAAAAGATTAATTAAATATAGAGGTTCATTAGCATCCGATAAAGTCTCTATCGACTGTTCATACTGGGCCGTCTTTCCATTCTACTAACCAACTTTTTAGTAATATATCATGCTATAATGGGTCTAGAAGAGGTGAGACTGATGCTAAATGTTTTATTACTTTTACTTACAAGAAAAAAGAAGTCAGCATCTTTAGAACAACTCGTTCTTGATATCCAAAAAGGAAATGAAAGTGCATTAGAAGATCTTCTTCAGTCCTATCAACCTTTTATCAAAAAAACGGTATCATCCGTCTGTAAACGGTATATTTACGAGAGCGATGATGAGTTTAGTATTGGACTAATGGCCTTTCATGATGCAATTCTTAAATACCAACCTGAACGAGGAGCTTCATTGCTAAGCTTTGCAGAAGTCATTATTAAGCGGAAAGTTATTGACTATTTGCGCAAACAAAATAAAGATAATGTTCTTGTTAGTCTGGATAATATTTCCATCTTGGAACAAGAAGGCGATACGTACGATAATCCTATTGAGAATAGTTTGTCCTTGCGACAATTTGAAAGTGAAAAAGTAATGAAAGCTAGACAAGAAGAAATTGTTACTTATAAAACCCTATTATCTTCATATAAATTAACTTTTGAAGACTTGATTATTCAGTCTCCTAAACACGAAGATGCTCGTCTAAATGCAATCCATATTGCAAAAATGATTGCAAAAGACCCAAAACTCCTTTCAGTTGTCCAAGAGAAAAAGAGATTGCCAATGAAAGAATTAGTTGAGAGGGTAAACGTTAGTAGAAAAACGATTGAACGAAACCGAAAGTTTATTATCGCGGTAACTCTAATTCTAACAGAAGAGTTTTATTATTTAAGGGACTACTTAAAAGGGCGGTTAAATACATGAAAAAAGGAATAGTCATGGAAGTGAAAACAGATTACTTAATCATGATGACGCCGTATGGGGAATTTGAAAAAGCTACTATTTCAGATAAGTTGTACGTAGTAGGTGAGGAAATAGAGTTTGCTCCTTATAAAGAGAGAAAACGGAGAGAATCCTATTCAATTTGGGCAAAGTTGGCTAGTGTTGCAGCCATCATGTTCCTTTCATTCACCCTCATTCAAGCATTTTTAGGAAAAGATTCAGTTTATGCCTATGTCTCTGTAGACATCAATCCTAGCTTTGAGATTGGTGTGACCAAAGATCTAGAAGTGATTGAAATAACTCCTTTCAATGCCGAGGCAAAGGAAATGTTAAATAGTTTAAAGGAATGGAAAAATAAATCGGTGCATTCTGTCTTAAAATCGGTCGTTGCATATAGCGATGAGAAGGGTTTTAATATAGAGAATATGATCATTACAACAGCTGTTAATAAAAAGAAAGCTACCAAGAGTAACACTAGATTAGACAAAGAAGTAGAAGAGATTAAAACCGAATTGCCAGTTACCACAACTATTGTTCCAGTTACGTTGGAACAGCGTAATAAAGCCCACGAAAATGGGATCAGTACAGGAACATATATTCAAGATTTAGAGAGTGTTACAAAAGTTGATATTATTGAAGAACAACCCAAAAAATCAACATCCAATCCGTCTTCTTCTAAAGATAAGATAGAAGAAAATAATACGTTAACTTCACCACAAACAGATCGAGCTGACAAGAAGAAACCAAGTGAAATAGGGTATGAAAATGCCAACGAGAAGAAGAAAAAGGAAAAAATTAAAAACAAAAATAAAAACCAACAAGGTAAACAACAAGACAAACCATCAGATGAGTTTGATAATAAGCAATTCAATAAGAACTCTAAGAACGCTAAGAACGCATCAAAAGCAAACTTTAAGGAAAACAAGAAGCGAATAAAAGAAGAGAAAAAATGGATTCGTACACAGAAAAAAAATAACACCAGTGATCGAAAAAAAGAAAAAGCCGACAGAAAATCTGACAGAGATGAAAATAGCCAAAAAGCAAACTAAAAGCAATTGCACTTTTTTATAGTTCATTATAATAAACATAACCCCCCTCCTAATACGAGGGGGGTTATGTTTATTGGATTTCCTAGTATAGGGAGCCTTGAGGACTCGGGATCTGTAACCTCACTCAGGGAAAAAAGTTTCCCTGAGCACACTATCAAGTGCTAACCGCCCTAAATAATAGTCCCTTCCACTTTTCTCATTTCCCTTGTAGTTGGGATTGGGCTGTTTGGACTAAGCGTTTTGTGATTTCTCCTCCGACTGAACCGTTAGATTTAGCAGCAGTATCGGATCCTAGTTGTACGCCAAATTCTTGAGCAATTTCATATTTAATATTATCTAAATATCCTTCAAGACCTGGAACTAGTAATTTATTTGAACTTTTTGCCATTATAAGCACTCCTTAAAAGTAATATTTGTTTTTTTGTAGCTTGGAGATAGTATGCTACCTCTAAGATTTATCATGCAGGTAAATGTTTGATATTATTTGGTTTAAATTTCTTTAGATTTTGGGAAATCTAAAAGAAAATATGAGAATAAAAGAGGAATTATGATGAATTTAAAATCAGGGAAATTATTTTGGCCATCTACGATGGAAAGCATTCCTAAGTATGGCATTTTAGACGAAAATATTGGGTGCGATGTATTAATTATTGGTGGTGGAATGTCAGGGGCGTTTTGTTCTTATTTTCTCAGTGGTACCCCACTGAATGTTGTTTTAGTGGAGAGAAGAGGAATGGCAAAAGGTAGTACTTGTGCCAACACAGGACTTCTTCAATTCGCTAATGATAAAGCTCTATACAAGTGTATACAGTCTTTTGGTATTGAAAAAGGTGTTCGACATTATCAATTATGCAAGCAAGCCCTAGAGACTTTACAAGAAGATATTATTCCAAATCTAAAGTTGCCAACCGATTTTATTCCGAGAAAAAGCTTATATTTTGCTTCAGATCAAAAGGGAGTTGTGGAAATCGAAAAAGAATACGAAATGTTAAAAAAATATGGTTTCCCAGCTACTCTATCTTCCTACTCAGAGAAAAAAAATGCGGATTTTTTGAAAAATAAAGTGGCGTTCTTTACAGAAGGAGATGCAGAAGTTAATCCTTTTAAGCTTGCACACTCTTTATTACATTTCGCCCACCAAAACGGTGTGAAAACGTATGAACATACTGAAATAAATGGAAAACAAAAAGAGAAAGATGGATGGATTTTTCATACAAAATCGGGACATAGGATTAAAACAAAGAAGGTAATCTATTCATTAGGGTATGAAGCGATGGAGACGGTTGTTGACTCTAACGCGGTAATTGAAAGTTCTTATGCTATCACGACAAATAAAATAGGTAATGTCGTGGAGTGGCCAGACCAGGCACTTATTTGGGAAACGGCCAGACCCTATTTTTATGCCAGAAGAACAATTGATGAAAGAATTATTATTGGTGGTTTAGATGAACCGACTAAAGACATCAAAAAAAGAGACTCGATGTTACCACATAAAACAATTGTCCTTCTTCAGACGCTAGAAGAGTGGTTTCCTAGTCTAAAGGGGAAACTTAATGTAGAATATAGTTGGTCAGCCTTTTTTGGAAGCACCCATAATGGACTTCCAATGATCGGACGCTATTCAGAGTATCCAGACAGCTATTTTTTATTAGGTTATGGTGGAAATGGTACAGTGTATAGTATTATTTTCGCAAAAATACTTAAAGAAATCCTTATGAACGGAACGTCAGAAGATCTGAATATATATGTTAGTAGTCAGAAATAAAATAAGTTCATCTTTTCGTTGACCAAATTTTACTTTAAAATATATAATGGCAAAACGTAATGGAGAGGGATATTACATATGTGGTTAAAAGCAAAAATGTTGTTCAATAAATTAACACCTGCACAATTAATTGGAACGTATTATTTTATTGCTATTACCGTTTCGACGCTACTGTTAAGCCTTCCGTTTGCTCATAAAGAGGGGGTTTCATGGACATTTATCGACGCTCTCTTTACAGGAGTGAGTGCGATTAGTGTAACAGGTTTAACGGTAGTAAATACTTCTGAGACATTTAACACAATTGGCATTGTAATCCTAATGTTAGTTCTACAGGTTGGCGGAATTGGAGTCATGACATTAGGGACATTTTTCTGGATCATTTTCGGGAAAAAAATCGGTTTGAAAGAAAGACGATTAATTATGACGGATCAAAATCAAATGTCTTTATCCGGATTAGTCAAATTATTAAGACAAATCCTATTATTAATAGTCGGAATTGAATTTATTGGAGCGCTAATTCTTGGAGTGTATTTTCAAAGCTTTTATCCTACATGGCACGAAGCATTTTTAAATGGACTTTTTGCATCTGTTGCCGCTACAACGAATGCAGGATTTGATATTACAGGACAATCTATGATTCCTTTTGCGAGAGACTATTTTGTACAATTTGTGATTATTTTACTCATGATTCTAGGTGCAATAGGTTTCCCAGTCTTAATTGAAACAAAGGACTATTTATTTAATCGTAATAAAGAACATACCATTCACTTTTCGCTTTTTACGAAACTAACGACTGCGACATTTTTTATTTTATTACTCGTAGGAGGTATTTTGATTTATCTTCTTGAAATTTCAAATTTCTTTAAAGACAAGGTGTGGCATGAGGCCTTCTTTTATGCGTTGTTCCAATCCACGACGACCAAAAGCGGAGGATTAGCTACCATGGACGTTAGTCTTTTTACGACACCAACGTTGCTTGTTATTAGTGGATTAATGTTTATTGGCGCTTCTCCAAGTTCGGTTGGAGGCGGAATTCGGACTACGACATTGGCAATAAATATTTTGTTCCTTTTCAATTTTTCAAAAGGAAATCGCCATATTAAGGTATTTAAAAGAGAAATTCATGAAGAAGATGTTCTAAAGTCTCTAGTGGTTACAACTTTGGCCATCGTCCTTTGTTTTTTTTCAATCATTTTGCTATCGATAACAGAAGATCATTCGTTAATAGAAATAATATTTGAAATAGCATCCGCATTTGGGACAACAGGACTTTCAATGGGAATTACCGCGGATTTATCAAATATCGGCAAAATCACATTGATGATTCTTATGTTCATCGGGCGCGTTGGAATCTTATCCTTCTTATTCATTTTTGGAGGAAGAGAGAAACCGACGAAATATCATTATCCAAAAGAACGTTTAATTATTGGATAACAGTCAAGAAGAGAGCGAATAGCTTTCTTCTTTTTTAAGGCGTTTTTCGTATGCAAAGGTGTGATTGATCTATCGATTTTGGTGAATATTTCATTCAAATAATTAAGAAAGGACTTTTCGTATACATTTTGGCTATTTCATCGAGGATTAACTGATTCGAAAAGCCACAAACTTTGCGAAAACAGCCTTCTTGAAAGAATAGAATGAAAAAAACAAGAAAAACTAGCAGTGACGCCTTATTAAACATTCGAGAAATGATAGATAAGGTAGCCCAATTTAAAGGAGATAGTAAAATGGTAAAGAGAAAAGCAGCGAAGGATGCCGCAGTAAAAAATAACAAAACACCTAAGGAAAATTTAATGGAAACAGAGTTCTCATCAGAATTTGCTCAAGGTGAAGATGTCGCTAAAGCCGCCAATCGAAACTCGAAAAAAGGGAGGCAAGGTAGAGGATGAAAAAAACTAATAATAAATTACATCTAAGAGAGGAATATGGTGTTGAGACGGGAGACATTAATGCGATAAAACACTACGAAATCACAAGCAAAGAAAACGCTTCTAAGCAGGAGGATACGAAAAAGAAACGCTGATAATAAATCGGCGTTTCTTTTAGGCAAAGTACGAGTATATAATTTTTCGAAAAGGTTAGTGCTTAGCTTCAAGCGCAATCGACTTGCGGTCATAGGCTGGTGGCGCTTGAAGATTCTCTTAGTGAGAAGCAAAAAAGATATTTGATTTACCTGTAGAAGGGTGGAAATAGGTTAAGATATTTGTAAAATGGTAAACGATTTTACCAGAATTTAAGTATTCCTGAAGATCAAATGAAATGGTTTCCAACACAGTGTGTTTGTATAAATCCTTTTCATGAAGATGAAGTTGAGTGAACTCATCCCCAAACACAATAGAATTTTGAAGGATTTGCTGATAGATAGCAGAGCGTTCTTCTTTCGATAGTCCGTCGTTCCACCATGGCTTTCTTGGTTTATAGCGTTGGTGAAGAAGATAATCAAATTTCATCAACCCTCGGATAACGTCCAAATTTTGAATGGAAAGTGTATGAATAAATTCCTCTAAACGCTTAAATAAATCCTCTAATTGATGGCCAATTTTAGACCATCCTTTTTCTTCCCAATACGTACCAAATGCTTGGAAAAAATCAAACGGTGAATCAAATACATTCTGAACTAAATATTCAATCGTATGATCCATTCTATGATCATTCCAATATTTTTCAAGCACATCTTCTACTTGTTTAATTGTGATGATTTCTGAAAAGGATAAAACATCATTTTCTAACATTTCATACGGTGCATGATCCATGTAGATATAATGATTTTCTTTCGCTCGAATTCGAAGGCCAGTTCCTCGAAGAAGTTTCAAAAATCCGAGTTGAAGTTCTTCTGGTCGTAAAGCAAAAACATCATTAAATGTTTGGCGGAAAGATTCATAATTTTCTTTAGGTAGTCCTGCGATTAAATCAAGATGTTGATCAATTTTACCTCCATCTTTCACCATGGATACTGTGCGTGAAAGTTTTTGGAAGTTTTGTTTGCGCATGACCAGCTCATTGGTCATATCATTGGTAGATTGAACACCGATTTCAAATCGAAATAGTCCTTTAGGTGCATTTTGATTTAAAAACTCAATCACCTCGGGGCGCATAATATCAGCAGTGATTTCAAATTGAAAAACAGTACCTGGTGTATGTTCATCAATGATAAATTGAAACATTTCCATGGCATAACTACGGCTAATATTAAATGTACGGTCTACGAATTTAATGATCTTCGCTCCATTGGCCATCAAATAACGAATGTCTTCCTTGACATTTTCCCGATCAAAGTATCTTACGCCAACTTCAATTGAGGATAAACAGAATTGACAGCTAAAAGGGCACCCTCTACTTGTCTCGATATAAGCAATGCGCTTTCCTAGATCCTTTTTGTCTTCTTGGAATCTAAAAGGTGAAGCAAGTTCCTTCAAGTTTAGTTTATTTTGCTGAGGTTGGATCTTCATTTTGCCCTTTTGATCCATGTACCCAATTCCATGAACATTTTCGAATTTTTTATCACCAGACAATTCTTTTAGTAGTTGTTTAAAGGATTGTTCTCCTTCTCCTAGAACAATATAGTCCACATCGACTAAGCGCTCCAGCCAGTAGGGAACATCATAAGTCACCTCTGGTCCTCCTATAATAATCGTAGTGTTTGGTAGGACCTTTTTTATCATTGATATAACCGATATGGTCTCTTCAATATTCCATATATAACAACTAAACCCAATCACATCAGGCTGCATTGAATAAAGGTCAGTCACAATGTTCATAATTGGATCTTTAATGGTGTATTCTGCTAAATCGATAGGAAAATCAGGTTCTGCATGTGCCTTCAAATAGCGAATGGCTAAGTTGGTATGGATATATTTTGCGTTTAATGTACTTAAAACTACTTTCATTATATGAGTAACTCCTTAACAAGAATTCATTTATGGTTGCATTTCATAATAGACGCTTATCTATTGTAGCGGAACCAACATAAAACCTCAATAATCACCATCATTTTAGAAAAATATACATATTTAGAGAAGGAATTATCGATCATTGTCCGAATACTTTTACTAAGTAGGAAAAACTCCGATATACTAACCTCAAGATATTTGGCAAGATTAAGGAGGGAAATAGAGAGATGTTTCATGAAGCAACAAGAGCAGGAAAAGTAGAAAGAAATATGCTTTGGGATATGATGGAATATGCGAATGAAAGCATCTTATTTCTCGATAAGGGTAACCAATTTATTTCAGGGAATTCAAGCGCATATGAATTATTTGAGGTGAGTGAAGAAGAAATGATCGACCTTCAAGTCTTAGAGCAGTTTGATGGGACTACGTCTATTTTCCCGATAATTATTTTACCGAAAGCAATCGCACGAATGAGAGATGACTTTCAAAAAGAAAGAACAGTGATTTTTACGAAAGAAGGCAGAGTACGACAAGTTGAAATCTCTCTTCTTTTCTCGAATGAATATGATAAAACAATCATTAAAATTCATGAAACGAAAGATAAATACTTTTCGACTTCTACTGTTTTTAATGAGACAATGTGGTCCATTTTTCACCGTTCAAGCGAAGCAATTCTTTTACTCACCTCAGAAGGGAAAATAGAACTAGCTAATATTGCTGCTCAGGAATTATTTGATTTTTCACAAGATAAATTAATAGGTCAAAAAATACTAACTTTTATTCCAGCTACGGCTCACGATAAATTGAACCGTGTGTATCGTAAAGTCATTAAGAATGAAGAATGTCGTGGAGAAATGCCTATACATCATGACAATTGGAGTGGAATTGTTGAATACTCAATCACACCGTTCATTTCTGAAAATAGGCATCTACTAAAAATAAAGCAAGTCACAGTTGAAAAACAGAATGGAATTGACCTAAAACATAACGAGGAACTATATAGAGAGTTGTTTGATGAAGCTTTAGATGGGATGGTGATCTGGGGGGGAGATGGAAAAATCATCAAAGCAAATTCGGCAGCCCTTCGAATATTTGAAAGTAATCAGGAAGAGATATTATTCAATAAAATCGAGGATTTTGTATATCCTACATCAATTAATCAATATCAAGCTATTTTAGGAAAACTCCGGAAAAAAGGGTCTGTTAGAGATGAACTATTGTTTCTTATGCCCAACTGCCAGTTAAAACAGCTAGAGTTTACTGTCAAACTCCATTCTGTCGATGGGTACCATATGATGATTGTTCGAAATGTTAGTGAACGGTATCATATTGAACAAGAATTACGTCGCAGTGAAGAGCGATTCAGGAAGATTTTTGAAGGAACGTTGGATGGATTGATGATTAGTGATCATGATTTTAAAATTGTAGATATTAATCCTGTAGCATGTGATATTTTCCAGATACCCAAAGAAAGGTTGATAGGAAAAGATGCTCTTCTACTCGAAAAATTTTCGAGTAATGAGGAAGTGGAGCGACATATTAAAGAACTAAAAGAAGAAGGTCAAACTCAGTTTGTAGTAACGATGAATCATACAGAAGGGTCTCCTCGGTATATTGAAGTGTCTTCTAAATACAAGGTATTATCTAATCTCAATTTAACCATTATAAGGGATATTACAGAAAGAGTAGAAATGCAGGATCAATTAAGAAAATCTGATACATTGAGTGTAGTCGGTGAGCTAGCTGCAGGCATAGCTCATGAAATTCGAAATCCTATGACAGCATTAAAAGGGTTTATTCAGCTTCTAGAAAATAGTATTGAAGAAAAACATAGTATGTATTTCAATGTGATTAAATCAGAATTACAAAGAATAGAAACCATTATTACGGAATTTCTCGTTTTAGCTAAACCCCAAGCAGTAAGCTATCAACAAACAAGTGTTTCAAAAATTATGAAAGAAACGGTTGAATTATTGAATGCTCAGGCTCTCATGCACAATATTATTATTGAAGTAGAGGCAGATAGTGAATTGCCACTTATTTATGTAGAGCCACATCAACTGAAGCAAGTATTTATTAATATGATTAAAAATGCGATTGAGATCATGCCAATAGGTGGAATGATTTATATCAGACTCTCACAAGAGAATGAATGGATTCATATTAGTATTCGGGATGAAGGGGAAGGTATCCCAAAGGAAAAAATCAGCAAGTTAGGAGAGCCTTTTTATACAACCAAAGAAAGAGGAACTGGACTTGGACTTATGGTTAGTTTTAAAATAATTAAAGAGCATAAGGGTTTTGTAAAGGTGGAAAGCGAACTAACTAAGGGGAGTACTTTTCATATCTACTTGCCTAAGAAAGAAGGTTGAATATGTATCAAATTACTATGAATAGTCCTGTAGGTTTTTTAACATTAAAAGCTGACGAAAATTATTTAACCTCCATCACGTTTGGCCCGAGTGAAGTAAATCAAATTGAAACAAACATTTTGATGAAAACAAAAAGACAACTAGAAGAGTATTTCTCAAATGATCGTATTTCGTTTGATGTACCGATGAACTTAGTTGGTACGACATTTCAAAAGGAAGTTTGGAATGCGTTAATGACGATACCCTACGGAGAAACATGTAGCTATCAGGATATTGCTATTAAAATGAACAAACCTAATGCGGTCCGTGCAGTAGGACAAGCCAATCGAAAGAATCCCTATCCTATTATTATTCCTTGTCATCGAGTCATCGGAAAGAATTCCAAACTAGTTGGGTACGCCGGAAATCAAATCGATAAAAAAGAATACTTATTAAATCACGAAAGCTGTTTAGTAGAAGACTGAAAATCTCATGTCTTCTTTTTTTTGTTCTACCATTGAAAAATATCTACTTTGATAATAATAGTTTGTTTTAGATAGTGTACATAAGGAGAAATGGAAAGAGGAGTGTCGAAAAGGAGAGATGAAGCTTGCTCTACTTAGCTATTATCCGTAGGGGATGATAAGACCATTTTTACATGGATGAGAAAAACGTTTATAGGAAGCGGAATCCATAGGACCTCTCTAAAGTAAAATGAGAAGTCGTAGATCATTTGGTATGAATGGAAGCTTTATCAAAGGCTGTTTTCGCAAAGATTGTGGCTTTTCGAATAAAAAGGAATTCCTTGACTTGTATGATTTCGTGCTCTTTTCCTAATGAAAAATTCTTCATTTCTAGATAAAAAAAAGAAATCAATCGAAAAAACCTACTGCCTGTTTTTTCTTTGTGTCAAGAGCAACAATGTATACGAAAAGAGCCATATCAGAAAAGGAATAGACTTCTTTATAAATAAGAGATATGTAGATTACTGTCTGTTATTGTCTAGTTTTGCGATTCTATTTACATTAATAAAATATAGAGGCATAATTTATTCAAATACTTTTGTCTGAATATTTTTGGAAGGAAGGGGAAGAAAGTGCCATATTTTTCTGAACAAAGAAGATTGCAGCATAAAATCTATAAAAAAAGAAGAGAAATGGTGTATTTGGGTAAAACAAAAGGACTAAGTAATCTGTCAACTATTTCTTGTAGCCAAGAACTTGATACATTATTAAATGAACTCTACCATCTTCAGTCCATACCTTCTGATTTTCAAAAAAAAGAATGTTACATTATTGACCATCGCTCGTCGGAGACGGTTATTTCTTTTTCTTAATTTTCTTTATATTCATTTACCAATTTTAATGTATTTTGTGCAATTATTTTATTCTCAGAATCGATTTATTTTGACATACATAGCGTAATTCTTTACTTATTCTAAAAGAAAAACTATTTGAAAATATAAATTATTTTGTTTATACTGAGTCTTCATTGATTCAGTTAGATCGAGTGCAAGTATGGGGTAAATGTCAGCCCATCAGTAAGGTATGGACATTCTCTCGGGCTATACAATAGCCATTCTGTTGCTAAAATTGTCCCCCTCCCTTATGCAGGAACCAGAAGTCACGACTTGTCTGCATAAGGGGGACTCAGGTCGTGAGGGTCCGTGAATCAATGAATCTGATTGTATAATGCCTTTGACTTAATTGAATAGTAAGGGTTTAAGTTGACAGAAGTAGAATGCTTATTTATAATGTTTTAAATTGAGATAGTAGAAATTAAAAGGAATTGATAATGTGGCAGATAAACAAGATATCGAGAAATCTTTAAAATTATTTATCGTCTTATCAAGAGCAAATAAAGCGATAAATGAAAAGGTAAATGAGTTCATTCAAGATCATGGGCTTAATCCGACAGAGTTTGCTGTTTTGGAGTTGCTCTACCATAAAGGTAAACAACCACTTCAGCAGATTGGTGGCAAGATCCTCTTAGCATCAGGTAGCATTACATACGTAGTCGATAAATTAGAACAAAAGGGATTAATTCAACGGGTCGCTTGTCCAAATGATCGTCGAGTTACCTATGCTTCCATTACAGACGAGGGAAAGCGTTACATAGAAGAAATCTTTCCAGAGCATGAACAAAAAATTCATGAAACACTTTCCGTGTTAACCCCAGATGAAAAGGAGAGCGCGATTGCTCTAATCAAAAAATTAGGGTTGTCGATTAAAGACCTCTCCTATTAAAACACTCTTCTTACAAGTGTGTTTTTTTCTTAGGGCTGCTTTCACAACATGATTTAATCCGTTAAAAGTGTAGGTTTCCGGTCATCTTCTCGTCCATTTTAGAACGAAATCCCCACCAGAATGGACTATTCCATCTAGAATTAGATTAAATCACTACAAAAAATACGAATGAGCCATTCTCAAAAAGGATGGTTACTGCCTACTTAGAGTAAGTAGACTCAGAAAAAGGAGTGTGCATATTAATGTCTTTTAATCAATATTCATATATAAGACCTGATATGGATCATGTGAAAAGGAATTTTATGACCCATTTGAAAGCGTTTAAGCAAGCGACCTCATGGACAGCTCATAATGAAGCCATGATGCAAATTAATTCGATTCGTAATGAATTTGATACAATGTTAAATCTATGCTTTATTCGTCACTCTATTAATACAGAGGATGATTTCTATCAAAAAGAACAAGATTATATGGATGAAATCCAACCAATAATGGAAGATCTTATCACTAGATTTTATCAGGAATTAGTCTCTTCACGGTTTCGATCAGAACTAGAGGAAAGATGGGGTTCTCAGTTATTTAGGCTTGCAGAAATGAAATTGAAAACGTTTTCAATTGATATTATTCCTTTGCTTCAAAAAGAGAACAAGCTTTCTTCCGAGTACACAAAATTAATTGCGTCTGCCAAAATTTCTTTTAATGGTGAAGAGCTAACATTAGCTCAACTTCAACCATTTTCTCAATCTGCAGATCGAGAGGTACGAAAAAATGCCTTTTCTGCGAGCGCAGGTTTCTATGCAGAAAATGAGCAAAAATTAGATGAATTATTTGACAAGCTAGTTAAGGTAAGGCATGAAATTGCCACGAAATTGGGTTATGATAGCTTTGTGGAATTAGGTTATTATCGAATGTCAAGAACCGATTTTTCTTCAGAAATGGTTGGGAAATTCAGAGAGGAAGTTCTACATAATATTGTTCCTATAGTTTCTTCTTTGAAAAATAGACAAGCAAAACGAATTGAAATCGATATCCTCAAGTTCTATGATGAAGGATATAAATATAAAACAGGTAATGCCAATCCAAAAGGTGCTCCCGAATGGATTATCGGTAATGGACGGAAAATGTACGATGAACTTTCAATAGAAACTAGCGAGTTTTTTAACTTTATGATCCAGAATGATTTAATGGACTTGGTTGCAAAAAAAGGTAAAGCTGGCGGCGGCTACTGTACGTATATTGAAAATTATAAGGCACCGTATATTTTTTCTAATTTTAATGGAACTTCCGGGGATATTGACGTACTTACTCACGAGGCTGGTCATGCGTTCCAAGTGTATTCTAGTCGACATTTTGAAATCCCGGAATATAATTGGCCAACGTATGAAGCTTGTGAAATTCACTCGATGAGTATGGAATTTATCACCTGGCCATGGATGAAGCTGTTTTTTGAAGAGGAAGTAGAAAAATACAAATTTTCTCATTTGAGTGAAGCATTGCAGTTTTTACCATACGGGGTAGCTGTTGATGAATTTCAACATTTTGTCTATAGCTATCCAGATTCAACTGCACAAGAAAGAAAGATGGCCTGGAGAAAAATTGAGCGAAAATATTTGCCACATAGAGATTATGATGGACAAGAATATTTAGAAAACGGCGGTTTTTGGCATCGGCAAGGTCATATCTTTAACTCACCTTTTTATTATATTGATTATACTTTAGCTCAAGTTTGTGCTTTTCAATTTTGGGAGCTTGCGCAAAATCATCAAGAACAAGTTTGGGAAAAGTACTTGGAACTTTGTAAGTTAGGTGGGAGTTTGTCATTTACAGAGCTAATTAATAAGATAGATTTTCTGTCGCCATTTGAGGAAGGTAGCATGAAAAAAGTGATTCAACCAGTAGAAAGTTGGCTTTCTTCAGTTGACGATCAAAAATTATAATCAAAAGTGAATAAACAAAAGACCGCAGATCAACTGCGGTCTTTTGTTTATATATGGCTCTTTTAGCATATCTTGTGGCTAGTTCATCTGATAGTTGATTTTCTTACTAATTCAATTTGAGCGGAAATCAACCTCCTTATTTATCAAAGTTAATTCAAAAGAATAACTTGTCAAATATCCCACTAAATTAATAGTTGAACTTTGGCTTCAGGTTATCCGGTAAAGGTAATAGATAGTATCAAATGAATTTGAAATGAAAAAAAACTTCTGAGAGGGAGGGCTTGGACATAAGTTAAAAGTAGGAAAGGAGAAGTGGTAGTTCAGTGAATAAATGGAAACAGGCTTTTCAATTAGCAGCTGTATATGTTGGGACAGTTGTGGGAGCGGGATTTGCGACTGGAAAAGAAATCGTTGAGTTCTTTACACGGTTTGGTTTTATCGGATTTATTGGCATTTTATTGAGTGGTTACTTGTTTATCATAATGGGAACTAAAATGATGATGAAATCTCAGCAAATTAATGCAAAATCATTTGAGGATTTTCAACTGTATTTATTCGGTCCTCTATTTGGGAAAATAATGAATGGGATAATATTGCTCATGTTGTTAGGAGTAACAGCTGTCATGCTTTCAGGGGCTGGAGCTGTATTTGAAGAACAATTACACCTTCCAAAAGAATTGGGAGTAGGCTTGACGGTTTTTTTAGGTTATCTTGTCATTTTAATTGGAACGAAAGGGCTTTATTTAGTAAATTCCTTTGTTGTTCCCATGATGATCTTATTTAATTTATTAATTATGATCTCAGCAGTATCGACCGAGGGGTTTATTAGTGAATTTATGTGGATACCTCACTCAGAAGACGGATGGAAATCGGTCGTTGCTCCCTTTTCGTATGCTGCATTTAACTTAGCTATGGCTCAAGCGGTTCTTGTACCCGTTGCAAGTCAAATTAAGGACCGTCAGACCATTAAGTTAGGTGGTATCATTGGTGGGGTCATGTTAACAGCAATTCTTCTTTCTATCCATAGCACGCTAATTATGTTACCCCAATTAGAACTTTACGAAATACCCATGGCAGCTGTGATGCAACTAGTAGGAGGAGGTTTTTATTGGCTATATGTGTTTATTATTTATGGCGAAATATTTACGTCAGTAATCGGTGGGATTTATGGGTTGGAAAAACAAGCAATGACCCACCTCACCGTTAATCGCTCGATTGTCCTCCTCTTTCTTTTTGCCATGCTTTATTTTATTAGTACATTTGACTATAGTGAGTTGCTTTCGTATCTGTATCCTTTGTTTGGAAACATCAGTCTTATCTTTATCATTCTTTTGTGGATGAAAAAGGATAAAAAATAATTGATTTTGGAGTCGGAGAAACGAAAATCAAAAAATAGGCATAAGAAAAGAGACTGAAACAAATTCAGTCTCTTTCTGCGTTCACAATGGCAATAAAATGATGAATAACAAATCAAATACAAGGTGGGATATGATTACAAGTTTTAGACTCTGTTTCCATTGATACAAGATGCCCCAGAACAATCCTGCAACTAGAGCAGCTAGCATCCAAATGGGCTGAGGGCTGTAATAGAAAATCGATGCATAGGCTAAGCTCGAAAGGAGAATTGCAACGGAAGCGTTCATTTTATTGGCAAGTTTTTGTTGAAAAAAACCACGCCAAAAAATTTCTTCTCCAGGTATGAAGATTAAAAATAACACTAAATAGTGCCAGATAAACTCAGGTGAATACAAATCATAAAGTTTATTAACGTCCTTTTGAATAGATGGTAAGAATATAGCTAGAACAACATAGCCAACCTTAAACGTTACGTAAAGGAACACACCTGACAATATCCCATAAAGGTAGACTTCTCGTCTTGAACTTTCATTTTTTGGTAATTGTTGAAACAGAGCAAATGTAATCAAAAATAATATTGCCGCT
Source organism: Bacillus sp. 2205SS5-2 (assembly GCF_037024155.1). NCBI lineage: Bacteria > Bacillati > Bacillota > Bacilli > Caryophanales > Bacillaceae > Bacillus > Bacillus spongicola. The sequence goes on along the minus strand of NZ_JAYKTS010000006.1, from coordinate 9,269 downwards.
GTATACATATACCAAAACACATCTTTATCAATATACGTAAAATATAAAAGAATATGGGCGAATACTAGGCTTATTAGGAGAGGAAGTACATTGGTAATATATTTCATATATAGGAGCCCCTTTCTCGACATTAGCCACTATTGTACCAAAAGAGGCTGAGAATTGGTATCTCTGAGGCCTTATTTTGAAAATTGCAATACAATCTTTTTTTAGTAGAGCGGAATGAATTACGGTGATTGGTTAATTCTAAGTGATGAAAGGAGGGGTGAGTATGTCAAAAGCTAAACATGAAAGAGAAAGGCAATGGAAGGTTAGAAAATCAGACCAACATCCACACGGAAAGGTAGAGTCCTTCAAGGAATTAAAAAATAAAAAAATTTAGTGGACTCTAATCTCGTTTTTTTAGGTACTACCAACAACTATTTTGACGATAATTCATTAAAAAAGGCTGTTTTCGCATTAGTCCCTATTTAGTGATGAAAAGTGATTTAAAAAAACATCTAAAATTCCCTTATTCCAAGAATAAGGGAATGGATAAAATAGGAACTTATCTTACACTACTTTCAATTACTTTGTAATTTTTGTGGTTGATTACCGTTTTTTCCTCTAATTCAAGGTCACGATAATGGGGCATATATGTTAAATCGACGATTACGGAGTTTTCATTAAGTTTTTCGACTATTCCCTGAAGTCCATCTCTAAATTCAATTAAGTCTCCAACATTCGCTTTTTGCATATTACTCTCTCCTTTACCAAAAGTTACAATTTAGATATTATATACAGTTTGCCTTATTCATGTGAAAAGGTAAAGACTTTTTGAATGATTTAAATGATTATTCAAAAAAATAATAATACTGTACTAAATTGTGATTGAAACACTAAACATAGCCAGGTATTCTTATTAGAATAAGGTTATTTTCGCAAAGCTTGTGGCTCATCGTATCCAGTTAATCATCTGTGATTCCTGGATCACCAAAAGCGGAAGTGGCTTGATCTGAGGCGGCAGGCAAATGGCAGAACACGCAGTGAAGCCAGCTTCACGAAGTGGGCTGCCATTTGACCCGAGCCTCAAAGCCACTGCAGCTAGATTCGTCCGTTTTTGCTGGAAATCAACAGTTAAATGGTGGATTAAATCAAAAATCAGATGAAATAGTCACAATGTATACGAAAAGAGGCTAGAATAAAGTACATAGGGGAGTGATATTATGCAACCAGAAGAGTGCTTATCTTTACTTAACAGTCTAAGACAACGAGAAGTTTCTGAAATTTTAATTCAAAAAGAAAATTTCTTAACATTTCGTCAGACTCTTGTTGAACAAGAAGATTTTAAATATTTTAGAGGGAATGCTTTGCAAGGTGGAAACGTCATCTACACTTACTTAAATGAAGAGAGAAGTTAATTATTCCCTGATGTCGTATTAGGATTGTATTAATAAAATCAGAATAGTATGAATGAAATGTTGAAAATCGATAAATATTCCTGCTGAAGGTAGACTAAATCTATATTTTTCACAGAGTAGTTGTACAGGTTAGTGTTGGAAGTTTTTTTGAAGTAGAGGCTAGCTGTTTAAATGATTTATTTTCTCTTATCTATTTACTCATCTTCCCAATTATATTATAATAGTAAAATATTAGAAGAGGTAGAAGGTGATGACAGTTGATGGAGAAGTATACATATGTAAATATATTCAGGTTGATTGAAGAGAAAAGAAGACAAATGATTCAGGTTGGATTAGCAAAAGGTCTAACTAACCATGAGACGGTGAGACTCAGTAAAGAACTTGATGTTCTTCTTAATATTCATCAACGCCGCTACCTATTGTCTAAGAAATGGTCGTCTAAATTCACAAAAATAACGTCATCTTCAATACTTTCTCGATAATAGCTTAAACTACTGAATCAGAATGATATAAAGATTATAAAGACACCTGAAAAGTGAATATGTGTCTAGAAATAAATACAAAAAAGAGGTGCAAATGTGTTTAAGTAGTTCAGATAATGTGGAGAAAACCATAATTCACAATTTATTTCACATTTGAAAACACAGCAAAAATAGCACTAAAAATAACACATAAAAACGCTTGGAGTTGCATCCAAGCGTTTTTAATAGGTTTAATATATTGTCCTTTTCTAAATCCCCTTGTTATTTAAGAAATTCGCTTCGTGTTTGAGTATTCCAAAATAAACAAGGTCTATATATTCTTCGTTCTTTTTAACGTGTTCTCTTAGAATACCTTCTTTCTTCATTCCTATTTTCTCTATAACTCTGCCTGAAGCTGGATTTGAATGAAAGTAGCGTGCAAACACTTTATTGTATCCCTTTTCAATAAATCCAAATTCAAGTATAGCTTTAGCTGCCTCCGTAGCGTAGCCATTTCCCCAATATTCTTCTCCAATCCAATAAGCAAGCTCTCCATTATTAAACTTTTGATGATTTGACAATGCTATTGCTCCGTATAACTTTCCCGTAGTCTTATCTGTAATAGCAAATTCAAAATACTTATCATCATTAAAATTATCAAGATGATTTTTTATCCAAGAGAGAGCGTCTTCTATTGAATACGGATACGGCAGATATAAAGTGTTTTTATAAAGATTGTAATTATTACATAGTTTAGCAACCTCTGGTGCATCCGTTTCATTAAATAAACGAAGAAGCAACCTATTCGTTTCTATTATTTTTTCCGTTTCACTATAAATCATTATTCCACCCCATTGTAAGTAATTATTTCAAAACTATTCAAACTATTGAACTTATTTTAACATAATTTTTCCATTTTCCTTCAAAAAAAGTTCGCTTGTCTTTCAAGCGAACTATCTATCGTAGATATATTATATCTTTCAAATCAAACACTTTATCGGTAATTCCTAATCGCTGTGCAGGAGTAAGTTCTTTTCCATCTGCTGATTTGTATGTTTCGCAAAAGTTGTAGAATGTTCTTAGTATGGTCAATGCGTATTGACCATACTTTGGATTGAAGTTGGCATAGATATAACTCTTTCCATCTCCTCTGGCTGTCATCAATGGTCTTTCGAGAATAGAAAGCCTTCTACGGATTTGTTGGATAAAGCTATTAGTAGCATTGTCATTCACATTAATAATCAATTTGGCTACTTCATTAGGTTCCATAGAAGATAAATCAGTTGTGCAGTCCACTCTATGAAAACCTTAATCTTTCGATGCTAATGGGTGTGTGATTGGATTTTTACCCCAATCGTTATAAGAGTGTGATGGTGTTTTGATTTCATTATGCAACTGATGCGTTTCAAATAGCTCTTTTAAATATGAATAGGCTAATTTACGCAAGTTTTTCGTTTCGTATCCTCTGTGAATTCCCCAATCCAATAAATCGGATTTTGCATCATCAAACTCTTCTAAACATTGTTTTCTGCTTTTGTTCTTATCAATCAAGCAAAGGAAGTGGTGTGCATCAGACATTCTTACTTCTTTCGAAAACACTCTAAAAAAGGCGGTCAATATAGAAGCATCATTATCGCTAATCATTCTCCATTCACCAGCTCGTACCATTTGTTTAATCAGCCAAAAGTGTGCCATTGTCGTGTAAGTGGGATTAACGTGAAGCCCATCAACCTATTGCATCCTTTTGTTGAATTCGTTTAATTCTGTACGATATTCGTATGGTGTTTGAGTATCATTCTCTGTGGGTTCTTGAGGGTAATAGGAAAAGTCCAAACGATTATTCTTTTTGCTGAAATCGTTCAAATGGTCTTCTTTATAAACAACTGTATCGAGTTTCAAATCCTCTACTGTCATTTCCCAATCATACGCAACATCTGACCGAAAAACATATCGTGAAATCGTATCCGCTGAAACAACCACATAAGTCTGCACTTGACTGTCTTCTAAACCAGAAAACTTTTGACCGCCTTGACCTTTTTTACGAACATTATTAAGGTTGTAGTGCATTTTATCGGTATTTAACCACATTTCTTTGAATGTCTTATTAGTTAAAGGAACCGTTTCATACTTCTCTAAGAATTCCAAACAACAGCGATATAACCATTCTAATTTATGATAGTAAGTACCAACACCGATTTCTAAAATATCACAAGTGCGACTGATAGGCATTTTGTTTAAAAGTAGTTTTGCAAACATCGGAAGAATATCATTCTTTTTTTGACGATAGGTGGTGGATTGACGCTTGTTCGGAAGAATACTTGTCTTTTTCTTACAGAATTTGCATTGCCATCTTTGAGCGTTATTCAATGTCTTTCCTTGTTTATAAAATTCACTTGGCTTATCAAAAGGCGTTAGGTGTCCAATAACGCAGCTATCCTTATGAAAGTTATATTCTGGCTCAACATCTTTGGTCTGGTTGATACGCACAAGTCTCGAAATCTCTTCTGCAACAGACCAATTCGAAATAGCTGTCGAATAACAATTTAACGTCATCCCTACATTTGGGTAGATAGGGTCTGGATTACACACAAGCATTTTCTTACTGCTTTTACCACTCAACTTGTATCTTGATGGCTTACCCTTGACTGTTTCAAATTTCATTTGTTCTTTTCCGCACCATTTACAGAAAGGGTTCGTGCAGAAGTTGTATTGGATAGTGTGTGTATTTCCATTCCAAGTAAATTCAATAGGGAGAAACAGCATATTATTATAGCGAAACGCAAATTGTTTATCGGATAATTCTTTGTATTGTTCCTTTCTATCTTTTAAATCCTCTTCGCATACAGGATTATGAACAACAACGATGCCATCTTCTTTTGTAGCTAATCGTTGTAATTTAGCCAAGTTTTTGTCCCTCCATTACATCCTCTAACCCCATTTTTCTTATCATTCTTTTATTGTTCCGAATGCCATCAATCCATTTAAGAAACTCTTCATCTTTGAGAAGGTTTTTTAAGAACATATCAACTACTTCGCTCTCGCTGTATTCGCAGTATTCCGCATAATTCTTTACTATTTCTCGGACTTGTTCAGATATTAGCCAATCCACTTTATCTGCATTATTATTCTTAGGCTTTATGAATTGCACGATATTTTACACTCCTTTTAAAAAGTAGTCAAAATAGCACAGTAATTAACACCCATTTTAACATCCTAATTTTCATATTGACAACAGTTATTGTCACTCTGTTATTTAGTATGCGTTTTTGACTGCGATTTTATACCCTAAATTCACAAAAACATTGATATAACAAGGAAAGTAAAAGACCAAATCATTATGCGATTTGGTCTTAGAATTGATATGATTTTTCTACTGTTTCTCCACAAAAACTGAACTATTTAAAATGTGTTGCATCTCTTTTTTTGTGCTGTTTTCGCAAAGTTTGTTGCTTTTCGTATCAGTTAATCATTTGTAATATAGCTTTGTTTCGGGCCTCATTTCGTCTATTTTTGATAGGAATCAACAATGAAATGGAGGATTTAGTCAAAAATCAGATGAAATAGCCACAATGTATACGAAAAGAGCCTTTTATTATGATACAAAGTTTACTGTAGAGTGAACAATACCTCAATCAATTTCTATTAACATTAGGCTGTTCTCGCAAAGATTGTTGCTTTTCGTATTGGTTTATCATTTATGATATAGCATTGTTTCGTGTCTCATTTCGTCTATTTTTGATGAAAATCGTCAGTAAAATGGGCGATTAAATCAAAAATCAGATGAAATAGCCACAATGTATATGGAAAGAGCCAAAAATTAAAAAAATCGACAAAAATCGGAATATTTGTTATATTTTACTGAAAAAGTAAAAAAGGAGAACTGTAATGCAACTTTTACTTCAAAGTATTAAAACCGAGATGAACAAGGTCATCATCGGAAGGGGTTTAGAAATAGACTTATTATTAATTGCACTTCTTCAGGAGGGACATGTGTTATTCGAGAGTGTACCTGGAACGGGGAAAACCTTAATGGCAAAAACCTTTGCAGAAACGATAAGTGCTGATTTTAAACGAATTCAATTTACGCCAGATGTTCTTCCAAGTGATGTAACTGGAATTCACTTCTTTAATCCCAAAAACCAGCAATTTGAATTAAGACCTGGACCGATTGTAACCAATATCGTACTAGCTGACGAAATAAACCGAGCAACACCACGTACACAATCGAGCCTACTAGAAGTGATGGAGGAGAGGCAAGTAACGATTGAAGGGGAAACCTTATTACTTGATACGCCTTTTATGGTCATTGCGACACAAAATCCTGTTGAGTCTCAGCAAGGTACCTTCCCGCTACCTGCAGCCCAACTCGATCGTTTCTTGATGAAAATACCGTTTCAATACCCAACATTGAAAGAAGAACAAAACATTTTACAAAGGTTCAAAGGTCAAACTGAACTGGAAAATATTCACTCTGTGTTAGCCAAGTCTCAATTGGCCTCTTTAACTACTGGGGTGAAAAACGTTCAAGTATCAGAAGACATTGAATTATTTATTCTCGAATTGGTCAGGAAAACAAGAGAACACCACTATATAGAACTAGGTGTGAGTCCTAGGGGAGGTCTTGCTCTTCTTCGAGCGGCTCAGGGAAAAGCTTTACTAGAAAATCGAAGCTATGTGATTCCAGATGATGTCACCTACCTAGCTCCCTATGTATTAAACCATCGCATCCAATTAACCCTTGAAGCCTCCTTAACGAAATCAATTGATAAAGTAATGAGTGATATAATGAAAGAAATTCAAGTACCCGTCGAACAGGGGGGATAACACTGATGCAATGGAAAAAAGAAACCGTAGAAATGCCTTATGTTAAATTGACCCAACATCTTATTGGAATTCTCCTTCTCCTTTCAATAATAATCCAACAATTTGCGATGGCCCTTGCATTTCTCTTTTGCGCAATTATTGTAATTGGTCAAAATTTTTATATTCGGTCGGTCGGTCAAAAAATTTCCATAGAAAATAGCAAGGTTCGTGAAAGGCTGATAGTAGGGGGTCAGAGTGAATTAACATTTACCTTTGAAAATAAAGGACTACCGGTTTGGCAATCGAACTTAACAATTATATTTGATGATTCACTAAAACCAGAAGTAGGCGGATATCTTCATCGTCAATCTGAATATGAGGTGAAGATCCCGCTAACCTTACCTGCAAAAAAACGATGTACTGTCTCGCTTCCTGTTTACGCTCAAAAAAGAGGTCTCGTAAAAATTAAACAAATTCAATTAAGTATTCCGAATTTAGTAGGATCAGGATTGGTCTTGTTACATTTAAGTGACCCCTTTTTAGAGGAAAAGCTCATCTATCCAAATATTCATCATGTAAAAGGTGAGCTTCAGTCGTTTTCTCAGTTCTTAGGAGACGTTCCGACACCTCAGACCCTTTTTTTGGATCCCTTTCTTCCCATTGGTACAAGAGAGTATCAATCTGGAGATAGTTTTCAACATATTCATTGGAAAGCAACGGCGCGGTCACAAGTCCTACATACGAAAGTCTTTGAGACAACGACTGATCATTCGTGGCTGTTCATGTTAAATGTGCTGGATAGGTACTCCATTACTGCAGAACTAGATGCTTTCATTGAAGGAATGACATACTTAATTGAAAAGGCCTATAAAGAAAACCACTCCTATTCAATGGCAATTAACATCCGCTCTATTTTGAATCGGCCGTATTTTTACCTGCCAGTCGGAAATGGAGAGGCGCAAAGAAGAAAAGCACTAGATGTCCTCGCAACCTTATCTAATAACGATGCGACCATTCCCTGTGAGCTCATGCAACAGCAACTCTTTAGAGGTGGTGATCATCCACCATTGGGTATTCACGTGGGGAAACGATCACAAGAAATTGATACAAGCCTACGAGTGATGAATCGAAATGGTATGAAAATATTCACACTTGAGTTTTCAAAAAAACAAGGAGAATTAAAGCAATGGATTATTCAATGACGAATCCGAAAATTGGAACTCTAGATCGAATGACATTCGGAGCAGTGTTAACGCTTTCTTTGGAAAGTGGTTTTTTTGCTATATTTATGACCATCTTTCAACAGGAAAAAAGCCCATTTTTCAGTTTGTCTTTCCTGCTGATGTCTATACTATTTGGCTTGGGATATATTTTAGTTCAAAATATTCTAAACTTTCATGTGTATTTCTTCTTGTCTATACTGCCGGTTTTGAGTGTTTTTTATTTATGGCAATACCCACTTTGGATCATCATGCTGTCGTTCTTATTTTTTTATTTGCGTTTTATGAAACATTTGGAAAATCGTACCGAAGATTTTGAAGTTGATGAGGGATTAATTCTATTTTTGCTGTTCGTTAGTATCTTATTTTTATGCCTTAACGGAATTTGGTTCCACAATGGAACGACTGTGCTATTGATAATCGTGATGGAATTTAGTGGATATTTTTTTGGGACGTATTGGATTCGATATTTGAGTCGTCGAAAAGAAGGGAATGTGAAGGGTAGCCGAAGTACAAAGCGAATGAAAGAGCATTTTCCAGCCTTTTTATTTATTTTAGGTCTATTATGGATTTTGTTTGCTGGATTTCTTTTTCTCTCTTCGTTAAGGTCATTATTTTCGCTAATCTTAAAAGGGATTTTTATTGGTATTTCCCCGATAATTGAACCAATAATGTCGTTTTTACAATCATTAATTAACGAAGAAAACCAGAGTGATTTGAAGCTTCCATCTAGAACAACAACTAAGGAATCAGGCGAAGAATTAGCTCAATCTACTGAAGGAAGCATAGTCTCTAATCTTAACGTCGGTTGGCTGGATGAGCTTTTCTACTTATTGTTTGCTCTAATGATAATTGGTAGTTTCATTAGAATGATGAAAAAAAAATATACCTCAGATAATCAACATGCTGCTATTGGGATGGTTAATATTCGAGAAGGAAACGGAAGAAAGGATAATCATAAACAATCTTCAGCGGAGAATGTTATTTATTCAAAAGCGCATCACGATATTCGCAAAGAAATGGAAAAGTTAGAAAAAACGGCACATAAACTAAAAAAAGAACGAAGACCAAATGAGTCAATCCGTGAATGGATGTCTCGCTACGATATACATCAAGAAGAATGGATTGGGATTTATGAAGAGGTTAGGTATGGACATCGTCCCTTAAACTTAAAACAGGTAGCAATGTTTAGACAAATAACCAAAGAGGTATTGGCTCAATTAAAAGGAAAATAAAAAATTTAGCTTCTTCGCTGTTTAAAATGATTTACCCCTGTCCATACTGGTTACTAAAATAGTAGAACTAGTAGGTGATTCGGAATGAAGGTAGAAATCCAAGATATTGATAGTCTCTTTCATATTACAGAACCATGGTATATCGAAACC